>CAYXPO010000389.1:1332-5225 GCA_964466925.1 uncultured Nitrospirales bacterium | reverse complement strand
TCCAACCACAAAATAAAAGCAACTCCGAAAAACCCCAATCCATGACGCGCACCCTATTTTCGTTAACAACTTGCTTTTTTATGGGAAGTATGGTATTTAGTAGTTAGAAGCCCTTGATGATGGCGGTGCACACACACACTTCGTAGCATACATTGGGTTAGTTTATTAGCTTTTCATCTCCTCCGCCGCGACTCAAGGGCTTTTCCTTTTCTCGTTCGCCTTAAGGTTTCCCCTTGAAATCTGGTATGCTTATGCCTGAACCCTGAAGGAATACGGCATGAAAAAATGGTTGAAACGTCTGGCCATCCTGGTGGCCGTCCTGGTGTTAGTGGCGCTCTACGTCCGGAATGACGGCATCCAATACACGATGGCCTTTGTTCTGGGTTCGTTTGGAAACCCGTATTTCGACCCGGCCCCGTATACGGCGGACAAGAACTGCGATGGGGCGGCGCAATGCGCCAGCGGTCCGCTCCGGGTGATGACCTATAATGTGCTTTGCCGGATTTGCGATAAAAACCGGCCCGCTTTCGACCCCTATACGGAGCGTCTGCCCCGCCTCTGTGAACGTATTGCGAAATACGACCCCGATTTGCTCGGGATGCAGGAATTGGGGGGGTATGCGGATTTGGAAGACTTTCGCAAGGCGTTGCCGCAATACGACTATATCACCTATAAATTCGGGAAATGGGCCTATGGGGATTGCGCCCTGTATTACCGGAAAGACCGCTTCGAGGTGCTGGATTCCGGGCAGATGTGGCTGAGCCCCAAACCAACCCTCCCCTTCGCCCTGGCTTGGAAAGCGTCCATGCCGCGCTACGTCAATTGGGCCTATTTGCGGCAGAAAAAGGACGGGTTTCAGTTTCTCTATGTGAATACCCATTTTGACAACGCCTCCGTGAACAAAGAACCGGCGGCGATGCTCTTTGCCAGGACGTTTAACCCCATCGCGGCCAAAATGCCGGTGATCGTCACGGGGGATTTTAATACCGATACGACTGTCCAGCGCTACCAGAATATCCTGGGGGAAGGCCCGGGCAAGTTCGAGGACACCTGTGATTTGGCCCCGGCCAGGGAATTGGTCAGCGATGCCTCGGTAAAAGGCATTGCGGAAGAGATGGACGGCGCCCACGATGCCGCCAAGGCCATTGACCATATTTTTGTCGGAGGGCCGGTCAAAAAAGAGGTGTTTCGCTGGGTCATTGACTCCACGGTTTATGGCCCGGATAAGAAAAGTCCTTCCGACCACCCCTCGGTCTTTGCCGAATTCAATCTTACCCTGCGCCCCTGAACGAGGGGAGGCATTTGCGAAATTGCCTGGGGTGAATCCTAAACCCGCCTTGACGAGTCTATACGACGATTGCTTCAAAGAGTCGTGGCTGGAGAGAGTGAACCCCGAACCGCTTTGAGGCGCTTTTTTAACAGAGCCGAAGGCTCATAAACCGTTGTCTAGCAAAGAGAAGGAGCATACGATGGTAAGGTTTTCGATGGTAGCGGCGCTTGCGGTCGCGGTAGCGCTTGGGTTGACGCTCGGCTGCGCCGGCATGAAGAAACCCAGCAACGAAGAACAGATTTCCACGGTCATTAACAACCTCAAGGCGGCGCTGGAAGCCAAAGACAAGGCCAAGGTGCTCAGCACCCTGTCCGAGAAATTCGACCAGCCCGACATCGGCGATAAAGCCGCCGTGGCCGATCTCATCCAGATGGGCATTGACATGGGCTATGTTGATGACGGCAAAGTGGATTTGTCCCAGATGAAAATCAAAGTGGACGGAAACACCGCCACCGCCGGCCCCATTGAGGCCAGCAGTTCCCCCGGTTCCGTCACGGTCATGATTGACCTCGCCAAAGAAGCCGACGGCTGGAAAATCATCAGCGGCGGCGAATATTAGTCCCCTGCACTCCCTTAACCCCAACTACATATCACATCACCCCGGGACCTCACCCTCCCACACAAAAAGAATGAGGTCCCGGGGCACTCTTTTTCAGGCGGTTTCCCCGGGATGTGTGCATTCCCATTGGAAAGGAACCCGCGAATAAGCTACAGTAGGGGGCACGTGCAAGAAACGGCCCAACAGGAAAGGCAGCGAACATGAATACAAAGAACACGATTTCGGGGTGCGGCGGGTGTGCCATGAGCAGGCGGGGATTTCTGGCGGCGGGTTGCGCGGCGTGCGCGGGCGCGGCGGGAATGCTGAGCGTTCCTGCTGTCGCACGGGCGGCGGACGCCGCGGACAAGGTGCGGATTCGCGTCATCTATGCGTTGCACGCGGAAAAACAAACGCAGCCGGACTGGCCCAACATCGGGTTTGATTTCAAGCCGGTGATGGACGGGATCAACACGGCGTTATCCTCCGCGCTTCCCCATTTTGAGTTCATGCCGAGCCTGGCCAACGGCCCGGAACAGGCCACGAAAGTCATCAAGGAGGACAAAACCGCCAACATTGACGGCTACCTGATCTATCAGATGAACGCGTGGAATCAGGTGGTGCAAACGGCGGCGGAGACCGGCAAGCCGGTGTTGTATGCTGATTTCCAGTTTGGCGGCAGCGGCGGGTTCCTGGTGTACACGGCGGGGTTTCTCCGGAAAACCACCCCCAATCTGGGCTTTGTGGCCTCCTCGAATCCCGAAGACCTCCTTGAAGCGGTAAAGTGTTTCGAGCAGGTGAAAAAGAGCGGTTCCTCCGCCGATTTCGCCGCCGTCACCGCACGCGTGCGGACGGCGCGGACGAAGCAACCCGGCGACCTCGCCTGCACCGCCGACCCTCTGAACACGCTCTCCGCACAGGACTGCCTGAAAAAGCTGAAGGCCTCGAAAATCCTGGCATTCCGGGAGGCCAAGGCCAAGCCGCAGGAATCGTTCATGGACATCCCGGTGATTTTGTTGCCGTTCAGCGAACTCAACGATGCGTGGAAAGCCGCGGACAAAGACGAATCCAAGGCCGTTGCGGATCGGTGGAAGACCTCCGCGGCGGTTGTGCGGGAGGTGCCGCAGGAGATTCTGGAACAATCCGCCGCCATGTATCTGGCGCAAAAAGCCATCCTGAAAAAACACGACGCCACCGCCATCACCATCAACTGCCTGGGCGGTTTCTATGGCGGGGAAATTCATGCCTATCCCTGTTTGGGATTTCATGAATTAAACAACGAGGGATTGATCGGCGCATGTGAATGCGACGTGCGCTCCACGGCCACCATGCTGACAATCACAACGTTGACCCAGGGGCGGCCCGGCTACATCTCCGATCCGGTAGTGGACACCGCCAAGCGGCAAATCATCTATGCCCATTGCGTGGCCTCCAACAAGCCCTTCGGACCCCAAGGTCCGGCGAACCCCTTTGAAATCCTGACGCATTCCGAGGATCGGCAGGGCGCGTGCGTGCGATCCATCCTCCCCGTGGGCTATATGACCACTTCCCTCGAATTCGCTCCGGAACACAAGGAAATCCTCTTCCACCAGGCCAAGGCGGTGGAAAATGATCCGGATGATCGCGCCTGCCGCACCAAACTCGCGGCGGAGCCGGTGGGCGACTTGGAGAAGCTGTTCACCCAGTGGGATCAATGGGGCTGGCACCGCGTGACCGCCTATGGCGATCTCAAGGAGCCCATTTTCGCGCTCGCGGACGCAATGGGATATAAGGTTGTCCAGGAAGCCTGATAGCGGAAAATATTCCCCCCCCCGCGGATCACGGGTTCGCGGGGGCGTCCTGTTTTTGGGCGGCCTCGTTTGCCGTGCAGCACTGCTCGATGGGATGCCGCAACAGGTATTCCACGGCTTTGATGCGCGATTTGGAGAAGAACTTGCGGGCCTGCCGTTCGAAGGCCTCCCGGTGATTCTGGCAGCGCCGCTTCGCGTCGCGGATGAACGCCACCGTGCCCGCGGTGCTGACATGTGC
>CAYXPO010000389.1:0-1322 GCA_964466925.1 uncultured Nitrospirales bacterium | reverse complement strand
CTTCCCGGCCCAGGGCAATCAGCTCATTGCGCAGCGTGCGAAAATCATTCCAATCGCCCAACTCGTCCTGCGTGGCCTTCAGGCGTTTCAGGAACAGCATGAAGTCCTCGCCATAGAGCGGGGCATAGAGTTCGCAGGCATACCGGAATTTCTTGAACGTGATGCGCAGATCGTGGAGCACTTCTTCGTTTTTGGAATGCAGCCCGCGCTTGTATTCCGCGCATAATCGCTTATACTTGCGCAACAGGTTTTTCCGCGCCTGGCGCACATAGCATTCGGACAGCGTTCCAAGTTCCTTTTCCAGCAACGTCACGTGCCGGCCAAATGCCGCGTTGTCCACCTGCCGCGCCGCTTCGAGGCACTGCGCGGACAAGGCCTTTCTCCGTGCGCGCACCCGGCGCAAGGCATAGTTGTAGGCCAGACGCACTGTTCCGTTCACATTCTTGCGGCGGCGTTCCAGCATCTGCACCATCACATCGAGTTCACGCGGCTCCCCCAGCAGGCGCGTGATGGCCTTCACATACGCCTGGAAGGCTTCGCGCGGCTCCTCCGGCAACAAGGGGGCGAAATCACTCAGCACCGCGCGCAGCCGGCGCGAGGCCACGCGCATGTCGTGGATGCCGTCGGGCTCCTCCTTCAGCACCTGCGCCACCTGTTCCTGCACCACAAACACACGTCCCTTGAAGCCCGCGCACGCGGCTTCCGCGCCGAGTTTGCACTTCCTAGACACGCCTATTCTCCAAGTTCACGCACAACGCCGTTTCCGGCGTCCCCAAGAAGGCCTGACATGGGGACCAACGCTCCACGGACTCCCATGCGAGCCCCGCGATATCGTATTCATTTTTTCCAATCGGACATTATAGGCATTTACGAATGGTTTTGCCAACTCGCCCCCGAATGAACGGGAATGCAGGGCGAATTGTGAACATGGGCGTGCTTGGTGTAAAGTGCTGGCCATTCCCACGCTCGGAGATGCGCGTTGATCAAGGCAGGCAAGACCATGGCATTGGATGAAAAAGGATTGCTGGAAAAGGCCCGGAAGGGGGACCGCACGGCGTTTGGCGCGCTGGTGGCGGAACATCAGCGGCGCGCCTATGCAGTGGCCTACAGCTTTGTGCGGAACCGGGAGGATGCACTGGATTTGGCGCAAGACTCCTTCGCCAAGGCCTTTCAGGCCATGCGCCGTTTCGATGCCGCAAAACCTTTTCTCCCTTGGCTTTACCGGATTATCAAGAATAACTGTCTGAATCATCTTGAGCGGAAGAAGCGGCATGGCGAGACTTCGCTGGAGGAACTGACGGAGGCCGGATTTGAGCCGGAGG
>CAYXPO010000388.1:0-5242 GCA_964466925.1 uncultured Nitrospirales bacterium | reverse complement strand
CGATCCGGTAAGGTGCAGCATCTCCTTGTCGCTGAACGGAAATCGCGCCAATTCACACCGTTCTTCCTCATCCAGGGGGCGCACCGCGTCATAAAATCCGGGCAGGGTCACGCGGCCTTCGGCATCGTGCATCCCCGCAATCAGTTCACACAACACATGAATCGGATTGCGGACCGCCCCGCCGAACATGCCGCTGTGGAGGTCTTTGGACGGCCCCTGAATTTCCAGTTCGAAATAGGCGAGTCCCCGCAACGCATAGACAATGGACGGCCCATCGGGCGCATGGATGCCCGCATCACAATTCAACACCACGTCGCACGCCAGCAGGTCTTTATGGGTTTCGATGAATCCGCCCAAATTCGGCGAACCGATTTCTTCTTCTCCTTCCAGGAGGTATTTCACATTCACGGGAAAACCGCCCTGCGCGGAAAGGGCTTCCATGGCCTTTATTTGAGCCAGGATTTGGCCTTTCATGTCCGAGGCCCCGCGCGCATAGATATAGTCGCCGCGAATTTCCGCGGCGAACGGCCCCGACTGCCACTCGTCAATGGGATCCACCGGCTGTACATCGTAATGCCCGTACACCAGCACCACCGGCTTGCCCGGCGCGTTCATCCATTCCGCATACACGAGGGGACGGCCCGGCGTCGGCAGGCATTCCGCGCGCTGCATTCCAATCCGCTTGAGTTGCGCCGCCAGCCATTCCGCCGTGCGCCGCACATCCTCCCGGTGTTCCGGCAGGGTGGATACGCTTGGAATGGTCAACAGTTCCTTGTACTCGGCGAGGTGCTCTTCCCGTTTGCCCCGCGCATACGCCAATGCGGCTTCCATGCGTTCCATGACATGCGCTCCTTCTTCCCGCCGCGCAATAGGCGCGCGGCGCCGTATAAACAATCAGCCGGCGCCCAGTCGGACTGGAGGCCGGCCATGAAAACTGAAAACGTGAATAAATTACAGTTGCGCGTCCAATCCGGTGATCTTCCACGCATCCTTTTCTTTCGTGAAAATCAATTCGACGGTCGTGGAGCCGAAGGAACCGGAAATCTCGATTGGATACACACTGGCCTTGTTGCCTTCAATTTTCTTCTCGGCCTTCGAGGCGTCCACGGTCAAACCGTCCATATAGCCCATATCCTTGGCCTGCTGCATGAAATCTTTCGCGCCCGCCTTGTCGCCCCATTCATAGTGCTCAAAGGCATCCGAGAACAGGCCCATCAACCCGTCAATATCCTTGGCCAGTATCGCCGCCTTGAAGGCATCCACTTGCTTGGCCACTTGATCTTCCGGCTTCACGGTGGCGCATCCCGCCACAACCGCCAACACGCCCAATACCACCACCAGTCTCATTAAATGCGTCTTTTTCACGATACGATCCTCTCACTTGTTGTTTTCGCAACCTGGAAACACACAACATGCAAGTCTACCGTTTTTTTGACGCCAGATCAAAAACGCGAAACGGGCCGGAACATTCCGGGAGCGCTGATGTATACGGCCGGCCATGCCCAGTTTGTTGGACTTGCCTGCGACACACGCCGGTCGGGCTGCATGATTTCTGGGGGGGTGGATGAAACAGAGAGGTGCCGGGGTATTTCACACTGGAGCGTTCTTGGAAGCCGCCGACGCCGCATAATTCAAACGATTGACTTAATCAAACATTTGAGTTAAACTGTCGAAAAGGGAAAGGAAGAAGCATGGCTTCTGAAACCATGGATACCAAGCAGGCGTTGATTGAAGCGGCGGGGGAACTGTTCGCGGATTATGGGTTTGCCCGGACCACGATCCGCGATATCGCGCAGAAAGCCGGGGCGAATATCGCGGCCATTCATTATCATTTCGGCGGCAAAGAGAACTTGTATACAGAGGTATTGCGTCATATTCTGCTGCAGAGCGAGGTATGCACCGCCCGGCAGCTTTTGGCTGAGGGAGAATGCTTCAAGACCCCGGAAGGGATGGCGGCGGCAGTCTGCAGGTTGATCCATGAACATTTCGAGGCTTTTTTCCCCTTGGATGAACCGGAATGGTGGACACGCCTGGTGATGCGGAGCCTGCTGGAGCCCACGCCGCAGTTGGAGGAGGTGTTACGGCAGGTGATGTTGCCGGAGCATGCCGCCAAGGTGGAAATACTCCGGCGCTTTAATCCGTCCATGACCGAAAAAGACGCCCAGATGTGGGCGCTGTCGCTGGACAGCCAGATTGTCATTTATATATTTGCCAAATATCCGATTTTAATGGCACTGGAAATGGAACAATACAGCCGGGAATTCCTGCGTGAGGCGGAGCGGCAGGCGTGCCGGGTGATGTTGGGGGCTTTGGGACTGCCCCTGCCGGGCTAAGGAGTAGTTATGCGCGCATACACGAAATACAGCATGATATTGTTGGTTTTTGGGGTGCTGGCGGGGTGCTCTTCCGGGAAATGGGAACGCCTGCGCCGCGAACACGCCGAATCATTTCAGCAGGACATTGCGTCGCTGACGGAGAAAACACTGGCCGGACGGGACACGTTGCGTCTTCAGGAATGCATTGATATCGCCCTGGCCAACAACCTTTCCGTGAAACAGGCGGAAATCCGGCGGAAAATGGCCAAGCTGGAACGGCAGGCCGCGTTCGCCAACTTTCTCCCCACGATTCAATTCGATCTTAACTACACCTCCCTGGACCGGGCGCCGAAAAGCGTGATGTTCGGGTTGTTGGCCGCGCAGGTGCAGGACCGCGAAGTGCTTACCACGGAGTGGAACGCGCAAATGCCGGTGTTCGTCCCGGCCACATGGCTGGTGTATGACATGCGGCGGCGGGGGGCGGAAATCGCGGACCTCGTGCGGGAGTACACCCGCCGGCAGATTGTGTTGCAGATCACGGCGGGCTTTTTCCACTGCAATGTGATTGAACACTCCCGGAAGGTGTTGGAAAGCCAACAGACCGCCGCGGAGCAATTGTGTGCTGAAACGCGCGCGCTGGCCAACGAAGGCCTGATCATGCCGTGGCAGGCGGAGCAGGCGGAGTTGCTGGCCTTGTCGCGGCGCACCTCGTTGGAACAAACGGACCGGGCGCGTGATCAGGCGGTGGCCAATTTGTTGGCGGCCATGGGGCTTTCGCCGTTGGCGAAGATGACGCCCGCCCTGGAAACGCCCCTTGAGGCCCCGGCGGGAACTCCGGAAGAATTGATCCTGCAGGCGCTGCTGAATAACCCGTCGTTGAAAATTTCCGACAAGGTGATTGCCGTTCGGAAAGACCAGGTGTTGATGGCCATTGCGGAGTTTCTACCGAGCCTGGCGGGTTTCGCCGGCCGCAGCCACACCTCGAACAGTTTCATGAAATACCCGGATGTGACCGCCTTGGGGCTTGCCGGCATGATGACTGTTTTTGACGGGCTTGCCAATGTGCGTGAATACCAGTTGGCCCGGCAACAGCGGAAAGAGGCTTATGTACAGCGCGAAGAAGCCTGTTTTTCCCTCATGTTGTCCGTGTTGCAGGCGTGGCGCAACCTGGAAGACGCGCGGGCCGCGCTCACGCTGGCAAAGAAGAATCTCGAAGTGGCTTCCGGCCGCTTGAAGCAGATCGAATCGCAATGGCATGAAGGGCTGGTGCAGGATTCCGCCCGGATGACCCTTGCCGCGGAACGGGACGATGCGGAGTTCAACGTACTGGCCGCGCAATTCAGCGAGCAGGTGCGGATCGCGGTGCTGCGCGATCTTATTTCCGCGCCCGGCGTGGTGGAAACAAAACAACCGGAAACCGCCAACCCCTAATTCACACAAACGGTCTTATGCGCCGACGGGGTCCAATAGCCCGGAAGGCGCCAAGGAGGTACGATAGAATGAGTCAACGTCACGGTACTATCAGCATCGGATACGGGCAATGGTGCATGCGGGTGTTGTTGCTGGCCCTTCCTGGCCTCGTCTTCCTCTCCGGATGCATGAAGGGCAATGCCGCCGCAGGGGACGGCAAGCAGGGGGCCGTGAAGACCGTGCCGGTGGTGTTGACCCCCGTTCAAAGCCGTGCCTTCGAGGATCGGCTGACGGTCCAGGGCAATGTGGAGGCCAAGAACAAGGCGGTCGTAACGCCGCGGATTGGCGGCCCCATCACCGGGTTTTATGTGGATGAAGGCGACCGGGTCGAAGCGGAAAAGACCAAACTGTTCCAAATAGACTCCCTGCGGGTCGGAAAAGCCCTTGAAATCAGCAAACAGGACCTGGCGCTTGCTGAATGCGGCCAGCGCGAAGCCGAGGCCAATCTTGAACGCATGCAGGCGGATTTTGACAAGGCGGAAACGGACTACCACCGCTTCAAGCGCCTGCGCGAACAAAACGCGGTCACGCCGGACGCCATGGAACAGCAGGAATCCCGTTATAAACAAACCGCCGCCGGCCTGAAATACGCCAAAACGATGAAGGACGTGGCCAAGGAGCGGGTCGAACAGGCAAAGGCCGCCCTGAAGATCGCCGAGCGGAATTTCTCCGATTCCCTCATCTATGCGCCCATCAGCGGGGTCATCAGCCACCGGTTCCAGGAACCCGGCGAATCCGTGGACCCCAACAAGCCGATGGTCCGGATTGTGGACCCTTCCCTGCTCGAGATTTCCGCGTTCCTGCCCGCGCAACGCTATGACGCCGTGAAACCGTCCGAAACCCAGGCCCGCATTGTGGTTAACGGGATTGACACGGGTGCGCACCCCATCGTGTACAAGAGCCCCACCATCGAACCCACACTGCGCACCTTTGAAATTAAATGCGAGATCAGCGCGCCGCAGGAGGGCGTCGTGCCCGGCGCCATGGCCGATATCCATGTGCTGCTTGAAACGCGTACCGGCCTGGGGGTGCCCACCGCCGCCGTGGTAACCCGCGATAACAAGAAGAACGTGTTCGTGGTGGAGAACGACACCGCGAAAAAGGTGGCGGTGGAGACCGGTCTCGAATCGGACGGATGGACCGAAATCCGCGCCGGACTGACGGAAAACACGCCGGTTATCACGATGGGCCAGCACCTGGTGGATGATGGAACTCCGGTGATTCGGCAGAAGGAGGGCGCCTGATGTCTCTCGCCAGCATATCCGTGCGCCGTCCGGTGGCCATGTGCTGCCTGATCATCGGACTCTCCCTGCTCGGCGGCAATGCCTACCGAAAGATGGGTTTGGAAAACTTTCCCAAGATTGACATGCCGTATGTCACCGTCTTGACCATCTATCCGGGCGGGAGCCCGCAGGAAATCGAAACGGACATCGCCAAGCGCATTGAAGACGCCGTCT
>CAYXPO010000387.1:0-5245 GCA_964466925.1 uncultured Nitrospirales bacterium | reverse complement strand
CGCCGGTATGGATGATGACGCGGTATTGGAGGGTGAGTTTTTCGGCTTTGGGGAGAACCAGTTTGTCGCCTTCGATCCAATACATGGGGGTGGGCGAGAAGAATCCGTAGTCGCGGGTGAACCATGGGGCGGGATACCAGCGGTTGGCGGGATTCTGGAAGATGGCGAGTCCTTCAATAACGCCGTTGCGTGTGCCGGAGTAGTCGCACCAGGGAGACTTGAGGCCGAAGGTGCCTTTCTCGGCGGAGGCCCCTTCCGCATTGATGAGGGTGCCGCCGGAAGTGACGCAGAGTTCGGGAGTCATCCGTGCGGAGAAGAGGGAATGGTTGGTCTTTTCAATCGTGATGTCCACGAGCGGTTCGAGGGTGATCTCGAAATCGAGGATGCGGAGGTCGGTGCCAGGCGCGGTAATCGTTACGCGGCGCGTGTCGCGAATAATGGGGTCCTGGTCCGGTTGTTTCCAGAGGCATTCGTCGGTGAAGGCGATGCGTTCGCCTTGCGCCTCGGCGATCTTGGGGCCTTGGGACAGGATTTGGCCGCGCCCATTGGTGTCCTGCCAGTAATTGCCGCCGTTGACGCGGTCGCAACCAAAGAACAGGGAATGATGGTGCGGGTAGGGTTCGGAGGTTTCGGTGGTGACGGAGGTTCCGGAGGCGGGGCCGTTCACGGGGAAGAAATAGGGGTATTTCTGGGAGGAGGAGAATTTGTAGGCGGTGAACAGTTTTCCGTCCACTGTGACAGTAAGTTGGTCTTTTTCCAGGGTGGCGGTGAGGGGAAGGGCGTGAAGGGGTAGGGAAAGTAACCCAGCCATTGCCATAAGTAAACGGATTCGATTCGTTATCATAGACTTCACCTTGTTTTGGCTATCAGCTATCAGCGGTCAGCGGTCAGACAGATTTAACCACAAAGAGCACATGGAACGCACAATTTGGCTTCTTTTTAAGGAAAGAGTCTGGAACTCATGAAATCAGAAATAATGTTTGTGTTGATTTCAGGTTTGGTGGTACACTGAAAATAGTAACGGACAGTGGTTTTAATGATGCGAACGCATAGGATAGCGGTGTGGTTGCTGGCGGCGCTGTGGCTGGGCACGGCGCTGGCGGGGGTGTTCCATCATCATGATCATTCGGATCCGCTGGGGGATCATTGCGCGCTGTGTCTGGCGCTGCAAACAATCGCGATGCCTGTCCTGGCGCTGGTGCTGGCGCTATTTACTGTTTTGTGCACGGCGGTTTTCGCGGTGTCCAATGCGGTTTTGCCCCGGTGGCAGTGCCGCGGCTGCATCCCGCTGCGCAGCCCCCCTCTCTTCTCCTGACACCATTCATTTTTTCTTGTCGGGGATAATGTGCCGAAACGGGTGTGTTTTGACACATTTCATGCGTTTTCCCAAAAACATGGAGAGGTGATAATACCATGAAACGGAATGGTTTTACGTTGATTGAATTGCTGGTGGTGATAGCCATCATCGGGATATTGGCGGCGATATTGCTGCCGGCGTTGTCGCGGGCGCGGGAATCGGCGCGGCGGTCGAGTTGCGCGAATAATCTGAAGGAACTGGGGCTGGCGTGCAAGATGTACGCGAACGAGACGCTGGGTGAGCGGTTTCCTCATGTGAAGGCGGTAAATTGCGATGACACGCCGACGATTGGCCTGGCGACCATCATGGACATGGAGACGGTCTATCCGGAGTATCTGTCGGATTACAACGTGCTAATCTGTCCGAGTTCGCCGTATGCGGGGAGCGCGGTGGAAATGTGGGACGGGGGGAACACGCCCGCGAGCACGTGGAAGGAGGCGGAAGAAGAGGGGCACATGTTCAAAAACGGGGTGGCCACGACGCACAACGGGATTGTGGAGCCGTGCGAGGTGTTTGAACATCCGTATTGTTATCTGGGATGGGCGGTGAAACCATCGTTGTTCCGGACCGATGCGGACTTTGCGTTTTTCGAGGAGGCCCTGGAAGCGCGGGCGGAAAAAATCACGGACCCCTCGAATACGCGCGAGGCGGCGATTGACGCGGCGGACGAGGATTGGAAGCTGGAGGTCCATGAATCCGGCGAGCAGGCGATGGAAGCGGCCGGCACCCTGTACCGCTTGCGGGAAGGGATTGAACGCTTCCTGATCACGGATATCAACAATCCTGCGGCCGCGGCGGAGGCGCAATCCACGCTGCCGATCCTGTGGGATGAGTTGTCGGGGGACGAGGCGGGGCATTTCAATCATGTGCCGGGCGGATGCAATGTGTTGTATCTGGACGGGCATGTGTCGTTCTTGAAATTCGTGAGCGATGGCACGGAGTACAATAAAGGCAACCTGTTTCCGGTGAACGGCGGCGGGTTTATCGTGCATGAGGCGTCGCACGGGGGGCACGAGCATTAGGAGGTATCCGCTATCCTGCGCAAAGACGCCAAGGCGGAAAAAATCTGGAACTCATGAAATCAGGAACCATGCAGGGTGTGCATAGTGCACATCCTGCATTGACGTTCTTGTGTTTGCCAGGATACAATTATTTTAGAAAGCTGCTATGGAAAAGGATAGCCCAATGGAATACCGGATTGTAGTGATTAAAAGTGATGAAGGGTATGCCGTGAGTTGCCCAGCGCTCCGAGGATGTCATTCACAAGGCGCTACTCGGGAAGAAGCACTAGAAAACATCCGAATCGCTATAACGGAGTGGTTGGAAGCCGAAGAAGCGGAACGAGAGATTTTTACCGTTTCTGAAGAAATGGTAACCATTTAAAATGCCCAAAATACAGGGTGTCAACTCTTCAGAAGCAGTTCGGGTATTTCAGAAAATTGGTTTTAGGGTAATCCGCCAGGGCAAGCATATAATCATGTCGGATGGTTTAATTCGTTTAACAATCCCGCGTCATAACCCAGTTGATGCCTTCACAATGGGCGCTATTGCACGAGATGCTGGGCTCACACCGGAAGAATTTATTGGTTTGCTGTGATTTATCGCAGTAGGCGTGCGAGGAGAAAGGCCATTTCGAGGGCTTGGGCGCCGTTGAGGCGGGGATCGCAGGCGGTTTCGTAGCAGCGCATGAGGTCGGATTCCTGGACGTCGCCAAAGGGGCCGAAGCATTCGGTGACGGGGTCGCCGGTGAGTTCAAAGTGCACCCCGCCGAGGGTGCTGCCCATGTGTTCGTGAATTGCAAAGCAATGTTCGAGTTCGGAGAAGATGGCGTCGAGACGGCGCGTTTTCAGTCCATTGCCGGTGGTTTCGGTGTTGCCATGCATGGGGTCGCAACTCCACACAATGGGGTGGCGGGACTGTGCGACGCAGGCGATGATGCGGGGCAGGTGCGCTTCCACGGCTTTTTCACCGAACCGGGTAATGAGGGTGATGCGTCCGGGGCGGTGTTGCGGGTCGAGCAGGTCCAGCATCGCGAGAATCTCATCTTCCTTGCTGGCGGGGCCGATTTTAACGCCGATGGGGTTTTGGAGACCCCGGAGAAATTCGATATGGGCGCTGTCCGGAAACGCGGTACGGTAGCCGGCCCAGAGGAAATGCGCGCCGAAGTTGTAGTAATTGCCATTGTCCGCGGGCCGTGTCAGGGCTTCTTCATAGGGCAGGAGGAGGGCTTCGTGGGCGGAGTAGAAGTCTACGCGGCGGACGGTCTCGATGGCTTGGCCCGCGCCGATGGTTTCCATGAAGCGGATGGAGTCCACAATGGCGTCCATGGCCTGCCGGTAGGCTTGGCGGTGAGGGCTGCTTTCGATGAAACTCAGGTCCCATTGTTCCGGGTGGTGCAGATCGGCGAAGCCGCCTTCAATGAGGGCGCGGATGAAATTGAGGCTGGCGGCGGCGTGGTGATAGCCATCGAGCATCCGGGCGGGGTTGGGTTTGCGGAGTTCGGCGCCGGGTTCGCGGTCATTGATTAAATCACCGCGGTACACGGGAATTTCAACGCCCTCAAAGGTCTCAACATCCTGGCTGCGGGGTTTGGCGTATTGCCCGGCGATGCGTCCGATGCGGACGGTGGGCTTGCGGGTGGCGTACGTGAGCACGAGGCTCATCTGGAGGAGCACTTTCAACTTGGAGGTAAGGGAGGCTTCGGTGCAGTCCGAAAAGCATTCCGCGCAATCCCCTCCCTGCAATATAAAGCGTTTTCCGGCGGCGGCCTCCTCCAGGGCGCTTTGCAGGCGCTCGATTTCGCCGATGGAGACCAAGGGCGGCTTTTTTGACAGGTCTTCCGTTATTTTTTGCACCGCGCGGGGATCTGCATAGGCGGGTTGTTGTTTGAGGGGGTGGCCGCTCCAGGAATGCGGGTGCCAGGGTCTTCTTTCCGAGTACTTCATAGGTTAATTTGATGCCTTCCAGATATCCAAACACAGTGTTGGGGACAAATGCGTTCCCAAGTGAAACTTGGGAACGAGCGGTAAAACATGTCATTGCCTTTCCCATAATTGGAAGTTTTGCATGAATCTCCGCTAGAATACCCTAGTTTGATGCATATCCTCAATGAGCGGGTAGTGTGAATGCTCTTGAATACTCCTTATGCTCCAGCCTTGGGGTAAAGGTAAGGTTATGTCCTTTTCCAGCATAGCGATAGCGGGACTTGTCATGTGCGGGTTGGGCGTGGCGCTGGCGGTGACGCTGGCCGTGGCCCACCGGAAGTTTCATGTTTATGAAGATCCGCGCATTGACGCAATCGCAGAAATGCTGCCGAACAACAACTGCGGGGCCTGCGGCACGGGCGGCTGCCGCGCCTTTGCGGAGGCGCTGGTTTCAGGGAAACTCACGCCGGGGAAATGCACGGTATCCCCGGATGAAATCAAAGAGGCGATAGCCGCGCATTTGGGGGTGGACGTGGGCGCGGAGGAGAAGCGGGTGGCGCGGCTGGCGTGCGCGGGCGGGAACAACGTGGCCTGGGTGCGGGGACGGTATGCGGGGCTGGAAAGCTGCCGGGCGGCGGCGCTGGTGGCGGGAGGCGGAAAGGGATGTGTTTGGGGGTGTCTGGGATTGGGCGATTGCCGGCGCGCGTGTGATTTCAATGCCATCACAATGAATGCCCATGGCCTGCCGGTGGTTAATGAGGAACGGTGCACTGCGTGCAACGCCTGCGTGGTGTCGTGTCCGCGCGATCTGTTTTCGTTGCAGCCGGTGAGCCGTCACTTATGGGTGGCGTGCCGGAATCATGCGCCCGAGGAACAGGCAAAACGGGAATGCGAGGTGGCGTGTGTAGCGTGCGGGCGGTGCGCGGCGGACGCGCCCGCCGGCGTGGTGAACGTGGTGGACCAT
>CAYXPO010000386.1:0-5250 GCA_964466925.1 uncultured Nitrospirales bacterium | reverse complement strand
GCTACTACGGCGTGAACTTCCACAATGTCTGGTACCGCGGGACGGTCGAGTTCCGCTGGTTCGAGGGGACGTTGCACGCGGGCAAGGTCAAGTCCTACGTCCAGTTCGTATTGGCGCTGGCGGCCAAGGGACTCAATGGGCGCGCCGCGTCGAGCCGGAAGCGCGAGTTCCGACCAGAGAGCGCCAAGTACGACTTCCGGGTCTTTTTGCTGCACCTTGGGCTTATTGGGGACGAGTTCAAAACGGCGCGCAAACACCTGCTGAGCGCGATGCCGGGTGATGCGGCCTTCAAACGGGGCAGGCCGCAACCGAAACCACAGACGACCGAAACGGCCAGCGTGACGGTGTTGGAGGGATGACCCATGAGAATCCTTTTGCGGAACACGAGTCTGGACGGCAAACCGTTCGAGGGAGACGGCGAGGTGTTTACGGGTGAAAGCCCGTTGGATGTCGTCTTGGCCATGAAAGGGGCGGCCTTGTTCTCTGACCATGGAGGTATGGGTGAGTACGTGGACATGGTCCTGCGAAACGCGAAGATGCTCGCAGGGATCGAATTGACCGTATCCGGGGATACCCCGGAAGCCCTGGCGGAATCGCTGCTGGCCGAGCTGCTCAAACACGGGCTCGCGCAAGTGCTCGAAGAGAAGCCTGTCTCGCTATCCGGGCAGCTTGCGCCGGTGCCGGTTCCCGAAAAGGTGTTCCGGGTGATAGACAGCATCCGGAGGTCGGGCATCACGAACATGCTGGACCGTCCGATGGTCCAGCGGATTGCGCGGGAACTGGGCTTTGAGGACGAGGCGATGTGGCTCGATACCAACAAGAAGGAATACGCCGAGGGACTTTTCCGGGGCTTCCTGCCGGTTACCGAGCGGAGGGGACGCTGATGTGCGGGCTTGCGGGAATCATCCTCGGCGGGAAGCCGAGGAGCGGACGGGAGTTGAAACGTCTGGCCGATATCTTCACGCGCCTGCTGGTAGCCAGCGAACCGCGCGGGCCGCATGCCACGGGCGCGGCGTGGGTGAATACGAACGGCGAGTACGAACTGTTCAAGCAGCCGATGCCGGCGTCCCGGTTTGTGAAGAGGCCTGAATACGCACGGTTGCTCGCGGCGATGGATGATCGGGTCACCGTCCTTATGGGGCATGCGCGCTGGCGCACGTGCGGCGACGAGCGGAACAACGCCAACAACCATCCCATCCTGGCCGGGGACGTCATCGGCACGCACAACGGAACGATACTCAACGCAGACGATCTGTTCCGGCGGTTGCGGTACCGGCGGGAAGCGGAGGTGGACTCCGAGATTCTCTGCCGAATCGTCAACGGCGCAACGAGGTCCGGCTCGCTGGACGTGTTCTACCTGCGGCAGCGTCTTGCGCTGTGCCGCGGGCAGATGGCTGCGGTGTTTGCCTCACGGCGGATTCACGGCACGGTGCTCGTCCTGAAAGGCGACAAACCGCTGAAGTTCCGCTGTCACAGGCAGCGGCAGGTCGTCCTGTATGCCACGGACGGAACGTATTTGGACGAGGCGCTCGCAGGAGAACGGGGATGGCTGGAGATGATCGTGCCCGCAATGACGCTCCTCGTGTTCCAGCGGTCGAATGTCTGCGCGCCCTTCACTGGTTCGTTCACGTTCATTCCGCAAGTAAGGGCAAAGAAACCGCAGGAGACAGCGCCATGACTTACCAGGACGATGCGAAGCGGAACACGTCAGGAATGTTGCGCGTCCTGGTCTATGGAACGTTGAAGCGTGGCTTCGCAAACCACGACAGGTTCTGCCACAACGCCGTCGACATCCAACCCGCCACAGTCCGGGGTCGACTCTACGACCTCGGCGCATTCCCCGCCCTCGAAGTGCCCGAGGAATCCATCCTCGCCCACGGCACCGCCGACCCATACGCCGACGTGGCCACACAGGCGCGCTTCACGGCTGAGATGGCCCAACACCCCGCTCCTCGCGTCAAAGGCCGCACACGGCGCGGTTGGGGGATTATTAGCGGGGAACTGTTGACCTTCGATGACCCCATAGAACGGCTCCCGCGCTTGGACCGCCTGGAGGGTTTCCGCCCTGGTGGTCCAAGTCTTTACAGGCGTGTGCTGGTGACAGCGTTCACGGGCAGGCCGGGAGCGGCTTGGGTCTATGTGGCCGCTGAAAACCTCCTCAGAAGATGCGCTTGCCCCATTCCTTCCTGGCCTCGCTGAGCACAAATTCTCCCGTTCGATGTTGATATCCGGCCTTGCTGAACTCGATCAACCAGAATATTAGGCCACGCCGAGGACAAAGAGGTTTGAGACTCAGGATTGTGCAGAAGAACGATTGGTGAATTATCCTGCAAGAAATTCGTCTTGTGAAGTGGGGCAACCTTCTGGCACGTATATTGCTTGTTAATTCAGCGGATCCGGTTCTCATGGGGCGATAGGACCGGCCAGGCAGCAATGGCGGAAGTTCCGAATCTCTATTCGTCAAAGTCAAACTCAGTAATGGGGCACCCCATTCAGCGTGGCCCCTTCGCAGGGTGTGGTGTGTCTTTTCACAATCGCCAAACCGCTCCAGTTCCTCGTCCGTCATCCCATCGGGCAACGGCCAGCCCAGTCCCGCCTCTTGCGCGCGATGCACATACTTGCCCACTGTGCTGCGCGCCAATGAACAACTGGCCGCCACGACCCGTTCGCTCAGACCGCATTCCCACCGTTGACGCAATACTTCCCTGATTCTTCGCATATTGGTTTCTCCTTGGCACCTTGTGCCGATGACCACCCAGCCCCATTGACTGGGAAACAGCACACGATACCCGGAAACCAATAACGTTTGATTACCCCTTTGGATGGTGGCCCCCCGAATTTGGTGGCCGCGGCCACTTTACACCCCGGCCGCGCACTGCCGAATTCTATGGCCGCGCTTACCCGTTTTTACTGGCCGCGATCACCCGTATTGCCCAAGTGGCCGCGCCCGAAATATGCATGGCCCGACTCTGCTGATTCGCGAGCACGAACGTCATGGCATGGAGGCTGTTCTTGGACTTGACCTGGCGGCGGTGAGCACAAAGTCCGGGTGTGAGAGCGAAGGCGGCGCCACACGTCTGGTCGAGAATCTGGCGGAGGCCATGCGTCCCGGCTGGTGGCTGGAACTCGTTTACTCGTGTCATTCGAATGTCTTCCAATGGAAAGTGTTTGCCGGAGCGTTGGGCGCCGACACAGGGGAAGCCGCCGCCAACGCACGGTCGCTATACTCGGATTTTCAGATGGCTGCACGCACTGAGGCGCGCCTATTCACGTTCCAGCCGGTGCAGCGGATGCAATTGACCGCCCAATGCTTTAGGGTAGCGTAAGAAAGAATGTTATGGGCCGGGGCAGAAGCCGTCTTCGCTGCCGGAACAGACATGGTATCCGCTGAATTGGATGAGGCGGAGGAGTTCGGAGAGGCCGATGGCCCAGTCGTGGGGGGCGTAGTCGCTGGCGTGGGCGGTACAGGTGGTGTCGCCGCCGGAACCGGGGGCGTAGCCGTCTTCGGTGCCGGATTGGCAGTGGAAGCCGCCGGAGTTGAAGAATTGGATGACACGGAGGAGTTCGCTTAGATTAATGACGTAGTCAGCATTTTGATCGGCGGTGTGATGTTCGAGTTGTCCTTCCCCCTCAATCATGCCTTCGCCTTCGGAGGGCACGCCTTCTCCTTCGCCCTCTATGATACCTTCTCCTTCTGGAGGCACACCTTCGCCTTCTCCTTCACTTACGCCTTCGATAATCCCTTCTCCTTCGATTACACCTTCGCCTTCGGAGGGCATGCCTTCGCCTTCCTCTCCTTCTACTTCACCTTCGGTGGAGGGTTGTATTTCTACGGCGCCGATGTCCACGATGTCGTCATAGATACGAAGAAAATTGGGGCCGCGCTGGTCGTAGAAGGGGGGGCCGTCAAATGGGGGATTGGTGATGAGGGCATTGAGGCCGGCATTGATGGCGGGGCTGCCGTTTAGGGGCAGGCAGGTCATGGTGGGGCCGCCATTGTCCTGGAGGGGACCCAATTTGGCGTCGATGGGGCTGGCTGCGGTGCCGATTTGGTCATTGGTCCCCGTAAAGCCTGTGCTGCCATCGGCTATGCCGATCAGGTTGCCGCCAAGACTGACCACTGTACCTCCTATATCTTGTGCTTGATTGCTATGGTCAATATTTCCTGCAATAAGGGTGTTTCCAATTTTTGGGAAATACGAGGTCGAAAGCACTGCCAGACCACCACCTTCTCCAGTTCCATTTTGGTCTGAATCACATTGATTGTCCACCAAGGTACAATTGGTGATGTAAATGTTTTCACTTCCGACACTGATTTTACAGCCACCACCATTCTTTTTTGACGTGTTTCCGTAAAAGGTACAATTTAAAACGGCCGCTGCTGTAATAGTGCGCCAAATCAATAGGCCACCGCCATCTAATTTGGCAGTATTACCTGAAAACTCACAACCACTGGCGGAAAATGCCCCATCTTTAGTATAAACGCCTGCACCATTAGATCCTTTGTTGTTCATTACAACACAATCAACCATAGTCAGGTTTCCAGTAACATCTATCCCGCCTCCTTGTATAGCAGATGTGTTATTATCAAACAAACAACTCTCTAAGGTTACTGTTGAATAACTTCCCAGTAAGCCACCACCGCCTGCCTCAAGAAATCCTTTGGTCACAGTATTTTCGAGAAACTGACAATTTTTCATATGTGCATCCGCCCCATCACAACAGACTGCGCCACCGGCACTTTCTGCTTCATTATTGGATAAAATGCAATTACTCATTCCGAGGAATCCATTGTTTGAAACATATATTGCCCCACCAAAGTATTCGGTGGGCTGGTTCGCATAGCCGTTGGTAAATGTCAATCCTGAAATATTTGCGGTGATACTGCCTTCTATACGAAGTATTTGACATGAGGATTGGGCGTCCAGGGTGGCTTTATCGGCGCCTGGGCCTACGATGGAGATGTTTTCGGTTATGGAAAGTCTCTGACCGATAAGTATTGTCTGGGGTGAGGCAAAGAGGGTTGTGTCAAAGTTAATGGTATCTTCGCCGGAGAGGGCGTTGGCTTCTTCAAGGGCGGCACGGAGTGTGGCGACGCCGCCGGAGGTCGCGGCTATCCCGTCGCCGGGATTGGCATCGCTGGCGTCTCCTATATCGTTGACGACGAAGGTGGCGCCATTGGCACCGGGGAGTATAGACAAGAGCGCCAGCAGGCTTATGATTGTGCCTAATATGGGGGGGTGGGATAGG
>CAYXPO010000385.1:0-5267 GCA_964466925.1 uncultured Nitrospirales bacterium | reverse complement strand
AGCCCGCGATGCCCGGCGCCCATGCACCCGGACCGCAGTGGGTGTGGCTGGCGGTAAAGAGGATGTCATTGGGCGTAAGCGGGGTTTCCTTGGCGGCCCGCGCCCAGGCGATCTCGGCGACATTGGGCGGTACCAGCAATAAATCCGAGCCCGTGAGGACGACCGTATCCTTCCCGTCACTCAAGGCCAATGCCTTCACATACAGATCGTCATGCACCCCCGTGGAAGGCTTGCCGTGACGTCCGCCATAACCGCCAAGGGGCGTGCCGATGGGCGGCGTGCATACACGCATGGCCCAGCCCGCCTTAAGCGGTCCGGGGTTGGCGGCAAACTCCGATTCTTTGACGGCGGCGTCAATATCGGACAAGGCCTTCTTGTAGTAGGAAGAGGTTTCAAATTTGGAATCCTTGTACACCGGCCATGGGCCAATGAACAGAACAAAAAGCCCCGCCAGCAGCAGGATCACAACGACGAAGCCAATCAGGATTTTTTTCCAGAGCGCCATGGTACCTCCGTTATTCGACAGTGTGAAAACCGAAAGTCCGGGGCACGTCCTGCCTGGGCGGCCTCCCCCGGACCGGATGAAGCTGTCATAAATCCACAGAAACCTTTAACACATTATCCCGGTTTTCCGCCACGAGGTCAAACGCCTCCTGGGTTCGTTCCAGCGGAAAACTATGGGTGAGCAGCGCGGCAATATCGAGTTTTCCCGAAGCGGCCAGGGCAATGGTGCGCGGAAAGTTGTGACAAAAGCGGCGGCACCAGCGCAGGGTCAGTTCGCGGCGCCGCGCAAGGCTCACCGGCAGGGAGTCCCATTCCTCCCCGGAAATGCCCACCAGTACGCACCGGCCCGCCGGACGCGTGACCTGCACCGCGAGGCCCATTCCTTCCGAGCCGTTCGTACAGTCAATGGCCACGTCCACGCCCCGCCCGTTGGTTTCGGCAAGAATACGCTGCACCGTGTCTTCGCGGCCCGCGTCAAACGCCACATCCACGCCAAAGCGGCGTCCAGCCTCAACACGGTAGCGCAACACATCCGTGCCGTAAAGGGTGTGTGCTCCGGCCAACTTCGCCACTTGCGCCGTGAGCAGGCCAATCGGCCCAAGGCCGAGAATGGCCACGGTTTCGCCCGGATAGAGTTGCGCCAATTCCAGGGCATGCACGGCCACGGCGGCGGGCTCAATCAGGGCGGCGGTGGCCGCCGTCATGGAATCCGGCACCGGGAAGCAAAACCGGGCATGCACGGTGGTATATTCACACAGGGCGCCATTGCTGCCCGGCCCTCCGGGGAAAAACATTCTTTTACAGACGTTGTAATGGCCGGTGGCGCACGCTTCGCATGTCAGGCACGGGATACCCGGCTCGACGGCCACCCGTTTTCCCAGCAGACCAGGCGCCGCGTCCGCCCCCACCGCCTCCACAATGCCGGCATATTCATGGCCGAGCACCACCGGTTCCGTGAGCACCTGCTGGGAACCGATGCGGCCCTGGAGGTAGTAATGCATGTCCGAGCCGCACACGCCGATGGACTCGACGCGGATCAGGGCTTCATGAGGCTGGGGGGCCGGTTTTTCTTTTTCCACGAGCCGCATTTGGCGCGGCGCAAACCATTCAACCGCTTTCATACGTTTTCGTTACGCTTCCTTGCTTGTTGCCATGTCCACATCAGACTCGTGACTCCGGGGCATGGTTTTACCGGTGGCCATAGTAATGGATAATCAGCCGGGAAGCGAACAGGCATTCATACACTATCGCAAAGGGAATGTGGGAGACATTCAGCCCCAGAATGCGGCCCGTTTTCAGGCGATCAAAGAACTCCCGGCGGTACGCATTGAACTGGCGGCGCTTGGCCACGTAGCTGATGGCGATATCCTCATACCCGGAGAGCAGGCTTTGGGTGATGAAGCGCTCCGCGTCCGCCACCCGCCGCCAGCCGGGCAATTGCACCTCGAAGGACCGCAGATAGGCCTCGGCTTCCCGCGCCTTTTTTTGGAGTTTCCGGCGCGCGGACTTGCTCAAATGGCCGCCCGCGCGGCTGAGTTGCGCAATGCGCTCGGATGCGGCGGCCAGCATGGTTTTGAGTTCCTGCGCGGCCTCGTCACACCGCCCGCGCATGTCATATTCCGCGATATGCTGCTGCACCTCGGTCCATTTCGTGCGCAGTTCGGCCAAGGTGGCCCAGCGGGGGTCTTCGGTACGGCGGGTGAGCATCCAGATTTCCTGGAACTCGAAGAACAGGCCGGCATAGACATGCAGGCCGTGGGCGGCGTCCTTGATGCGCCGCCAAGCGTAGCGGAACACGTTCTCGCGGGGGAAACCGGGCCGGCGGGAACGCCGTTCTTTGAGCCGGAACAAACCGGTGGCCATGGGATGAATCCCTTCCAGGGTACTGTAGCGATACCATGCGTAGGACCAGAAGAGATGCCAGTAATGGCTGCGGGAACACCGCAGCAGCGCGTTGATGATGTTTTCCTTGCTGTAGAAGAGGTGCATGGCGTCGTCATAGGCGGCGCGCCATTCCCCCGGCGGCATTTGCGGGTGCTTGAAGGTTTCGTGCAGACCGTCGAAGTTGTTGTAGTCGGCATCAACCGGTTTGCAGGCGCGGATCATTTCCTGGTGATCCCGCGACCCCGGCAGCGGCACCAGCATGAACAGGGAGGCGATATCCACCTTTACCTGATTGCGCAGGCGCTCGATATCCATGCGGACGGATTCACGGGTGTCAAACGGCAGACCGATGATATAGCCCACGTGCGTCTGGATGCCGTGCCGGTGCCATTTCTCCACCATCTGCTCATATTCGCTGGAGCGGTTCTGTTTCTTGCCGACGGCTTCCAGGTTTTTCGGGTTGATGCTCTCCATGCCGATGAACGCCAGATAACACCCGGCCTTCGCGGCCTTTTCAACGAAATTCGGGATGCGGTGCGCCTGGGTGTCCGTTTGCACCATGAACATAATATTCATGTCCCGTTCACGCAGGGCGATGAGTCCGTCGAGAATTTCCTCCCACGCCGGATTGCGCGCGAAATTGTCATCCGTGAAGAAGTACACGGAAATGCCGCGGGCATAGTTTTCCCGGATGGCCTGCAGCACGGAGGCGGCGGAACGGTAACGCATTTTGCGGCCCTGTACATTGATGATCGTGCAAAAAGAACAATTGAAGGGGCAGCCGCGGCTGGTGTCTATGGTGGCCATGTTCCGGGTCGCGAAACGCGATTGCAGTTTTTGACTCGCACGCGGCACGGGAGCATGGAAGAGATCGGGAAATTCCGTAATGTCATAAACCGGTTTCATTTCCCCTTTCAAGGCATCTCCCAGCAGAGAGGCCATCATGCCCGGGGCCTCGACTTCGCCCTTCACCAGCGTTACACCGTGGTCCAGCAGACGCTGAAGTTCATAGGAGGGCGTATCAAACATGGCGAGCATGCCGCTTACATGGAATCCTCCGATCATGACCTGCACCCCCAGCTTGCGGAATTCGAGGGCGAGGTCCGACGCGCGCATGAATTGGTTGCTCTGCACCCCGGTGAAGCCCACCACCACCGTGGTATCGGGGCGGCGGTTCCGCCGCGCAATCCGGCGAATGGGAATGCGCTGGACCGTGTCGTCAAACACATCCACCGTAATGTTCACGTCAGGACCCAGTTCGCCGTTTTCCGCCACCGAGCGCGTGAGGCTTTCCAGACAACAAAGGGTGTTGGACGGCAACACTCCGCGCCAGAACCGAATCACATAGCCCTCATCATCGTAGCGTGACGGGCGAATATACACTACATGCAAATTTTTCATTCCGCATACCTCACAAAGGGAAAACAACGTTTATTCTAGCACCAAACCCACGAACTGTCGATCAAATTCGCGCGAATTATCTAGTATATACCCCCACACGTGCCATTTGTTTCACTCAACGAAAAACCCTGGCGCGCACATCATGTACACGCCAGGGGAATACTTGATCCGAATACTATTGGGCCGCCGGGGCGGGGGCTGCCGGGGCCGGGGCTGCCGGGGCCGGAGCTGCCGGGGCCGGAGCTGCCGGAGCCGGGGCTGCCGGAGCCGGGGTCACGGTCACAGGAGCGGGTGCCGCCGGAGCGGGTGCCGCCGGAGCGGGCGCCGCCGGAGCGGCCCCAGGAGTCGGAACAGGGGCGGCACCGGGCGCATTGGGATTCAGGCCCGCGCCGCGTTGGAAAATGTTTCCGGGAATGCCGCCGGACGGTTCTTTGATCTTGATGACCTTGAACGGGACCTTGATTTCCGGGCTGGAAGCGATATTGGTCTTGATAATCAACTCTTTGCCGTCCAAAACGTCGGTTTGCGGCATGTCGGTGAGTTTAATGAGGTAGTCGTTCGGATTGCGCGGCTGCAGTTCCGCTTTCATGTCGGGGATGGGCGCCACCACTTCGGAAATGGTGAACTCTTTCACGCGCCCGGCGGAAACGCGCAGGAACTGCGTGCTCTTCTTCGTGGCGTCTTCGGAGAAGCGGAGGTTGATTTCCTGCGGCGAGATGTTCAAATCGCCCACAATCTGCGCGAAGACGTTGATCTGGAGCGTGGGCCGCTGCGGGTCATCGGTCTTCAGCGTAATCCGGCCATTCATGTTGCCGACCGGCAGGTTCTCCGCGAGGCTGAGGGCGACTTCATACGCTTTGCCTTCCTCAACCGTCTTGAGTTCGGCTTTGACCTGTTGCGCCGCCGAAGTGTCCACCGATTCGATCTTGAAGGTGATTTCAGGCTTGCTGGACTTGATGCTTACGGTCTGGGTGTGCGGTTCGTTGTCCGTAATGGGGCCGAAATTGACGGTGCGCGGCTCGATGGTGATGGCGGCCACGGCATTGCCTTTCAATTCGAGCTTATACATGGGTTCGCGGGGATCATTCGATTCGACCGTGATGGTTTTGCTGACCGCGCCCTGACGGCCTTTGAGGGTGAGGGTGGTCTTAATCTTGGTTTCTTCGCCGGGGGCCAGGTTCTTCTTTTCCGGTTGGGCCACCGTGCATCCGCACGACGTCTTCACATTTTTGATTTCAAGCTCGGCATCGCCGTCGTTCTTCACAATGAAATCATGCTCAACCTTTTGATCCGAGTCAACATCGCCAAATTCAAACACCGGCGCGGGGCTGGTCACCTTGGGCGCGGGACCGGTGGGTTCGACGGGTTGCGCGGGGGCCGGGGGGGCCGTCACGGCTGAAGGCGCGGCGGGCGCTGCCGGCGCGGCCGGGGCCGGGGCTGCGGGAGCCGGAGCTGCGGGGGCCGGAGCGGCAGGAGCC
>CAYXPO010000384.1:0-5267 GCA_964466925.1 uncultured Nitrospirales bacterium | reverse complement strand
ACGCGGGACGTATCCTCCATGAGGATGATTTCCGCGGAAACAGCCGGCATTTTGCGCGTGGCGGCTGCTTCGACGGTGATGTGATGCATACCCGCTTCCAGGTGGTGGTGACAGGCGATGTGAAAACCGTGCTTGGTGAATTCGCACCGGCTGTCCCACAGGGTTTCGGGCAGGCGCCAGGTTCCACCCATCCGGGTCTGCGCGTGTTTCACAGAATCGTTCGCGCCCCTGCGGAACGCCTGGAATAAGGCGGAGGCGGTTATCTTGGAGTCCAGCAGGAAGGTGGTGATGTGCCATTCGGGATGGCTGATGCCAAAACCGATCCACTCTTTGAGACGGAGACAGCGAACCGGGCCGCCGAGTGCGGGTGCCTCCATGAGGTTCATGCGCCGGAAGGGCAACCGAAACGCGCCGGTATGCAAAAGCCCTTTTTCAACAATGGCCGGAGGCGTCTCCTCGATGACCAACGGCATGGTGGCATTCCTCTCATCTCGTACATGTCCGGGTAATTAACAACGAAGATGTTTTTACCACGATTTCGTGTGGATTGACAACCTGCGGTACCGGTTGGTAGGGTGACTTCATATCTCGCAGACAACCGGTGGCGGCCGGGCCGCCCGAGAAGGATGATGCACGCATGGCACAACGTTCCAGCAAGCAAAAAGGTAATGGCGGACGCCCCTCGCGGCGCACTTTTCTGCGGGCGTCGGTCTTGGCGGCGGGGGCGTCGGCCCTGGGTTTCCCGGCGATTGTGCGGGGCCAGAACCTGAATGAACGGCTCAATATCGCCTTGATTGGCGTGGGCGGTCGTGGTGTGGGCAATTTCACCGAGGTTGCGGGCGAGAACGTGGTGGCGCTGTGCGATGTCAATGAACCGAAGATTGACGCGGCGGCGCAGCGCGCTCCCAAGGCGGCCCGGTTCACGGATTTCCGCAAACTCTATGATCACGCCAATGATTTTGATGCGGTCGTGGTGAGCTGTTGCGAGCATACGCACGCTTTCGCCACGCTGCCCGCCCTGCAACTGGGCAAGCATGTGTATTGCGAGAAGCCGCTCACGCACGATGTATGGGAGGCGCGGATCATCCGTGAGGCGGCGGCCAAGGCGAAGGTGGCCACGCAGATGGGCACGCAAATCCATGCGGGGGATAATTACCGGCGCGTGGTGGAATTGATTCAGACGGGGGCCATCGGTGCGGTGCGCGAAGTGCACGTCTGGGTGTCGCGGGCGTGGGGATGGCAGAGCGAGGCCGAGGCCAAACAAGCCGAGGATATTGTGTTCACACAGGAGCGTCCGGCGGGCGCGGACCCGATCCCGGCGGGACTCGACTGGGATTTGTGGGTCGGCCCGGCCCCCATGCGGCCGTTCAATAATGTGTATTTTCCGGGGCCGAAGTGGTACCGGTGGTGGGATTTTGGCAACGGTACCATGTCGGACCTTGGCAGCCACTGGATCGATCTGCCGTTCTGGGCGCTGAAGCTGAACTATCCCCTGACGATTGAGGCGCAGGGGCCGCCGGTTCATCCGGAGATTGCTCCGGCCTCGATGCAGGTGACGTACGAGTATGGGGCGCGCGGTGATCTGCCGCCCCTGAAATTGACGTGGTACCAGGGCAAGAACAAGCCCGCGCTCTGGACGGACGGCGCGATTCCGAAGTGGAACGACGGCGTGCTCTTTGTGGGGGATAAGGGCATGCTTCTTTCAGATTATGGAAAACACGCGCTGTTGCCCGAAGACACGTTCAAAGACTTCAAGCGGCCTGAACCGTTCATTCCCCCATCGTTGGGGCATCACTTGGAGTGGATACACGGCTGCAAGACCGGTGCGCCCACCACCTGCAATTTCGAGTATGCGGGCTGGCTCACCGAGGCAAACCATCTTGGCAACGTGGCCTACCGCACCGGCAAAAAACTTGAGTGGAATCCCGAAACGCTGCATGCAGCCAACGCCCCGGAAGCAGACCGTTTTATCAAACGCGCGTACCGGGAAGGCTGGAAGCTGGCGTAGGCAATTTCGCGGTGTGCATTTTCGAGCAACACCGCGAAACCCCCAAGCCGTATATTTTGTGCGGGAACGATCGCTTGGGGAATGCGGGTGTGCACCCCAAGGGGGGCATTATGCAATCGCATTGGCGCACATGGCGGGGGGGCGATCCGTAAACACCTGTCTTTGGTTCCCCTTAATGGTATATACTGTGTCTGATTTCAGCTCCAAGCTTCGACAATCAGACCAGTGTCAACAAAATAAAGGCAACCGCGAATGAAGAAGGCATTTACTGTCGTGACAATGTTGGCCGTTTCGCTCGGCTTGATTGGGTTTTCCGCACCGGTGTCCGCCCAAGGGGCGCATATCCCCGCGGTTGCCCAAACCGGCCAATCAGACATTAACGGAATTAAAACAAAGACCAAAAAGCTGAAAAAAGGCGGTAAAAAGAGCGCGAAGAAGAAAAGTCACAAGAAAGCCGAAAAACGCGCCAAGAAAAGTGCCAAAAAGCAGCACAAGAAAAGCGCCAAAAAGCAGCACAAGAAAAGCCATAAAAAGAACAGGTAGCGCGCGCGGGCTTTTCCCGTTCCTTATGGGAGACCATAAGCATGACGCACCGCGCTAGGGGCCGGTTGGCGGGCCCGCCTTGGGTATGCTATCCTAGCGCTTGCGTGGAAGGCGTCTACGGAGTGGAATTTGGCGTGAACAAGCCCTTCTTCAAGGCGGAATGCCCCAGTACCTTTGAAGCCATGGCGGCGTGCATGGAAGAGACCATGGGCGCGCTGCAGGATCATGGGCAAATTACCCGGGAAGACGAACCCTGGATGCGGTTGTGCCTGGAAGAGGCGTTGGTCAATGCCATCCGCCACGGCAATCATTGCGAACCCAAACGGAAAATCGCGATTGAGCTGTCCAACACCAAGGATTCCTGCACCATACGCGTGTATGATGAAGGCGCGGGATTCCGCCCGGACCAGATAACCACGCCCAACTGTGACCAATTGGGCGGGCGGGGCGTATGCCTCATCCGCCATTTTATGGACCAAGTGGCCTACAATACCGCCAAACACCGCTTGGAAATGACCTATCACCGGAAAACGAACGACGGGGAGAAACCCAATGGCTGAGAAAAAAGAACCGATGGTGCGCTTCCGCAAGAAAGGCCGGATCACCGTCGGCGCGATACATTCCTCGAGCGTGCTGTCCATGCTCAATGTGATGGAATTCGGGAAAACCGTCCTGCAATACGTCTCCATCCATCCGGGCATCCACCTGCTGCTCGACTTCGAGCACGTGAGTTATCTCTCCAGCGCCGTGCTCAACGAACTGCTCCGGATCGACAAAGCTATCCGGGAATCGCAAGGGTCCCTGCGCCTGTGCGGCATCTCGCCCACCATCAAGGAAATCTTCACCATCACCAACCTCGACCAGATTTTCAACATCCATGGAGAACCCGTCGAAAAAGACATCGTGCGCTACGAACGCGCCCTCGCCGTCGCCCAAGAAGCCGAAGCTTGGGAAGACGACATACAGGAATGACCGTGGCACGGGCTGCAACGGCATTGGCTTTGAACCGCTGGAACGCATAAACTCATGAAAGAGGATTATTCATGATTTCATGATTTCCAGATTATCAAAACGGTTCATGGCCGTTCATTTTCGGCTGCCGTACAGGTGCAAACGAAGGTTGATGTGTAATTTGAGGCGACATCCCCCCCGGAAATCCTCTTAACGGACGAATTCGAGGCCGCCTCGCAAGGCGGTCACAGAATTGACAACCCCCCCATAAATACGCTATGCTTTTCTTACCCTGCGGTGCCGGAGTGGTGAAATTGGCAGACACGCATGGTTCAGGTCCATGTGCTCGCAAGGGCGTGGGGGTTCAAGTCCCTTCTCCGGCACCATTTTTAATTCCTCGCAGGGCAAGGGGTTAGGCGTTTTTTTATTGCGCTCTCGTCGCTACCGTTAATATTCTAAATATTTAACTTTCCATCATTGTGCGGGGCACAAAACCGGCACATTTTTGACACATGGTAGCACCAACTACTCTTGGGGCGCAACGGAAAGAGCTATCGGAAGCCATCCCCTTTCTAAATAATATCTCGCAGTTAATCCCCGAAGGGTCCAGAAATCTCCTTGTCATGGCAGGATTTGTTAGAGACGCTCCGCAGGGATCTTGAGCGTTTATGCGGAGCGCAATAATAAAAGACTGTTTCAATGATCCACAAAAGAGATAAAATTAAATTGCTTCATTTGAACATTGACGAAGATCGTGGTGCTCCCATCATTCATTTTTCTTCTGTAATCTTTTGTCGAACTTTTCTCCTGTAATCTTTTGTTTCTTGCGGTAGATAAGTTTTATGAATAGTTACCTATTGACTTTCATCTCGAATTGTTGTATAATGTCGTCATAAAAAGATTTTCATTTTAAGAAGATACCCAAAGTGTAAAAAACGTGCTCGGCGGTGTTGAAGTAGGTGGCAAGAGGCCCTTTCTATGCCCAGAGCACACCCCTCCAAAACCCATGGTTCCGGAGGTCTATCTGGACGTACCGTCCAAATAGTTGGTTGTTTTTTAACATTTTGGAGATTGTTGAGATGAAATGTGGGAATCTTTTCGAGTCATTGGAAATAGGGGAAAAGCAGGGGGAAGATAGAACTGATAGAGTAGACCTCGATCCCATCTGGGATGCCATAAAAACCTCTGAGGCTGAAATGCCTGCGGTCGATACATGGGGACCTAAAGTGGTATTGGCCATTCCTGAAAAAACGGAAGAAGAGAAAGGAACTAGATCAGCTTTTGAAAAAACAAGCCTTGAGTCAAACGGGACCAAGAAAAAGGGGGGGTACCATGAGAGCATCGAATCGCCATTAGGAGAAGTTGCAGATGATAGGGGAATAAAAATTGACCTCGACTCACTTAATCAGGACCAAAAGTTTCGCTTTCTGGCCGTTACCGATGGCTATAAACGAGGATGGAGTTTTACAGAATTAAATGGGAAAATACCCACAGTAAAGGGGTGGCAAAATAAGCTTCGTGAGAGCCTTGCCGATGCACAAGAATGGGCATTGCGGGGGAACGTAGGGCTACGTACCGGGCCATTCTCTGACGTTTACGTAATAGACGTCGATATGTACAAGGGGGGTAAAATCCCTGATGGGTTACCCAAGACTGTCATGGTCAAGACGGGAAATGGTGGCTTTCATTTATATTTTCGGCATCTTAAAAATCTTGAGAGTACCGTATTCACGGGCTAGTTGCCTTCGGTCTGTTCGGATTTAAG
>CAYXPO010000383.1:0-5269 GCA_964466925.1 uncultured Nitrospirales bacterium | reverse complement strand
TCCACTTTCCACCACACCGTTTCCACGGCGGATAACAACACGGCCCAGTTAATCCATCGAAAACCATACGCCTCCCGCAGGAGCTGAAGCTTCAGCGCATCATTGGCTACATAATAGATGCGTTCCCGTCCAAGTTTTGTTGATCGAATAACACCGGAGCACCCCATATTGCCCATGGCGTCATGCACCGTTTTTTGGGAATAGCACATTTCCCGCGCCGCTTCCCGCGGGTACGAGGTTGTTTTCAACAGCAAAAATGACAAGAGATCGGCATGTACATTTACCCCCATGAGCGCCCGCAACCGGAAAAAAAGGCACGCGGAGAGGTCCGCCGGGAAAACGCGTGAATAGCCGCGAAGCGTGAAAGAATCCCGAATCAGGCCATAGTGCTGAAAACCGGCGTGCTTCTTTCCGCAGACAGGCAACGGACGTCCATCGAAAAAATAAAAGAGCGGCTTCGCTTTTGGGGAGGATTGACGTGGGCGCGCGAGAATCTTCCATTTCACGGGATCACCCTGCCCCGAAAGCCATCCCGCCACGGCGGTTAGCACTTCCCCGCCATGAAATGATTCATGTTTCATGATATTGCGCAACCGCTGGACACTTATGAAACGTCCGTTTTGGGTTAGCCAATCGAGCACCTCATCAAACAAGCGTTGATCATACCGGCCCAGGGAACAGGTGAACAATAATAGCGCTTCAGGGTCTATGATATGCTGAATGGGCGGCTCTTCATGCTGTCCCGCCACGCCCAATGCCGTCCATTCCCGCCAGAGGAAACGAAGGATGGTGTTCAAATAATCATCCCTAAATAGCTGCAGCGGCTTCTTCATAGCCCAATTCCTTCAACAAGCGAATTAACAGCGTGCGAAATTCACTGGAGACGTCATGCGTAAACGCCCAACGTGCCGCTGAAACCAATTCGTCGTTCGAGGGGGACAAAACAGTGAGATCACTTATATGATATCCCCCGCGATCCACTGCGGCATACAGCTTGAAATGAATCTGATCCACCCGATCTATAAAATGCAGGCGAAGATGACTTCCATAGATTCTTTTGTGAAGCCGTTCCGCAAATCCTTTTGGGAGTCCCATTTGAAAAAGTCCCCCGTCGTCGCGGCTCGGTCCATTATTCAACCAATGTTGCGGCAGATCGAGCGTTGCCGCCACTTCATGCGCCGCCCGGAGCAAATGCTCAGGAAGTGGAACCGGCGCTATCAGTTGCTGGTTTTCATCCATTAAGGCCACAATATCAACATCGGTGGTGGTCCGGACAGTCAACCCTGTCGCAATCATCGCAGCACCGCCACATACTACCAATCCCACCGAAGGCGAATCGTTGAGCGCAAGTCGCCCGTTCAACAGCCACAAGACCTTATCCAGATACTCCTGTGTCATTTCGTTTTTCATATACGATATATACCACTTGTACTTAGTGCTATAAGTATAATATATTGTACGCCTTGTGTCAATGGCCATTCTAATGACTCAAATTTTCCTTTTTACGCAGGGTGAGAAACAAAAAGTACAGACTGGCAGCTATAACTTCGCTCTGCTAGACTGCACTCAAAAATGATGCCATACGGAGTACCGCAAGCATGAAATCCATTGATATTCCAGCCAATCCCATAAACCGTCGGAGGATGTTGAAATCCGCGGTAACGGCCGCAGCCTTGGGGGTGGCCGGTTGCGCCACATCGAAAAAGACGTCATGGAATGATTCCAGCCTTCCTCAAGGCATTCCTTCCGAGCCTTCCCTCCTTGTGGAGGCCCCGGCACCTCTATCACAGGCGCTGCAGCTTTGCGCAGACGCCTACCCTGTGAACCGGCGCAAAGACATGCTGAGTTTCACCAACAAAACGAACTATCGCATGACGGTTTCTCCCGCCGGGTATCCCGTGGCTATTTGCATGTGCCCCGATCTCACCTTTGGCATGCTGGGCAGCCGGTATCTCAAAAATCGGGTGTATCTGGAGACTTTCCGGGGCCATCTGGACCACTTGCCCCGCGAAATGCGGCGCAATGGCAAGTTTTTCATCAATGAAGACATGCTGGCGGGGGCGGACCGTGTGCTCAGCCAAGTCATGTATCCGCTCTGGATTTGGGAAATCTACCGCGCCACGGGTGACCTGGAACTGTTGAAGTTTCACCATATCCCGTTGAAACGCTGTCTTGGCTATATCGAAAGCCGGACGGATGCGCGCGGTATTGTGACCCAAGTGGACCCCGACGACTGGCAGTATTCCGAGGGCGCTGACTGGGTGGACTGGTGCCCCGAGCGCATGGAGGGTTCCACCTGCGTGTATCACACGTGGTATGCCCGCGCACTGGAAGGCTGCGTCTCTATTTTTTGCATTCTGGAAGACACCGATGCCATGACCATGTGCCAGGAGCGCGCAAAACGCCAGCGCTCTGTCCTCGACCAGTATTTCTGGAACGGGAAAGCCTATTGGGACAACCTGAATTTCCAGGGAGAGAAAGTGGGGCGTTTTTGGTGCGATTCCCAGATTTGGCCTATAGCCTATGGCTATTCCTCGCCCGAACAAGCCGCCCGCATCTTTGCCCGGATTGACGCGGAACCCGAAGTGTTTGAGGGGGTGCCCATGCGCTGGTGCGCGCCGATTGCCCCCGGCGATGAAGACCTCCGGTACCTTCCCGGCGGGAAATATGAGGATGCCCCTCGTCCCGGCTTGCGCGAATACACTTGGTTTGGGCGCTTAGGGGCGGGCGACATCCTGGCCCGCTATCAAATGGCCCAAAACGATCATGCCTATCGCCTCATTTTGCGGTATGCGGAAGTTGTCAGCGATCTCGGCACCATGCCTGAATGCCTGGACATGCAAGGAAAGCCCCGGCGCGGCACCTCCGGAGGCAATAATTACCTTGAACATGCCGGCGGATATTTATGGTGCGTAGGCAAGGGCCTTTTCGGCATTGATGACATGCAACATGGGAAATTGACCTGGACGCCCCGTTTTCCCGCAGAAATTAAAACCGCATCCGCTCCTTTCTGGCACAACGGCGCCTGCTGGGAATTCGGATGCACTCCGGAAACCTATTGGATTGACCCGCACGGCGCTTCTGGTGAAGTGCTGGTGACCCTAAACGGAAATCCTGAGTGTGTACAGGTACAGGGAGAGAAAATCAGCTTGTTACGCAGGGTTTAGGACATTTCCTATCTTCTTGACACTTCGAGGTCATCCCTTCGCGGTGGCGGTGTTCTTCTTCAACCGCAGCACACAGACCGCGGTCCAGAACAATTCTCCCGCGACCAGCAGCATGGCGAACGGCCCCAAAGTGGCGTAGTCGGCGGTTACTTCACGCGGAACGCCAAAAGGGAGTCCCCCATACACAAAGAAATCCAAATCACCTCCCGCCTTATAATGCTTGGAAAACCCATCCGTAATGATTCCGCACCAGAGAATGTCGTGCATGTTGGATATGGCCAGCCCCAGACCAAACGCCGCGAATGATACCAAAAAGAATGTGGATAGCGGAATACGTTCGTTTCGCAGGGAGCATTGCAGCGACCAGAACACGCCCGCCAGAAGCGGCATGGCCATGGGAATGCCCAAGAAGGCGGAAAGCATGAACAACCACGTAATCGTTCCTTGTGACAGCGGTAAATACGGAGAATCCACCAGCGTCATGACAATCCCCATAAAAATCACCCACAGCACACAGCACACCCAGAATACCGCCCGCGCATTCAACGACCGCTCCCATCGCGGAATGCGCACGAAATACACCAGCGTCCCCACGGCGAGAAACAGCGCCAAGAACCCCAGACACATCGGCCACACAGCCTTAAAAGTGCCGAAAATCAACATGTTTCCTTTTTTCTCCCTTTGTCTTTATGCACCTTATGCACCTTGCGTTGAGGGAACATCAATATTGCTTGGACTTTGCTTTTTTGAAAAAAGATTCACCCACGAAAAGTCTTTGGCGCCTTTGATGTCCCTGATGTCCTTGACCGTGTGTGCAACAACGGCCCGGGATTCATCCCGTGAAATACATGTAAATACTGAAAATCATGAACAACACAAAGGCCGTGGCCAACACGTCCCATTTGTTCCAACTGCCGCGCGACGCTTCGCGTTGCTCGCCGGTGACCGTGGCGTAGCTCAAGCCTTTAATCCGTTCCTGGGCGGGCGCCGCCGTGAACAGGCTTACACCAACCACCAGCGCCACGGTGATGAAGAACAAGATCACGCAAAAGTAAAGGAAGTTCAGTTTTCCGAATTCAAACAACCACCAGGGCATCGTGCCGCCCGCGCCTTCCATATTGGCGAAAATCTGCACCGTGAGTTTGGAAATGCCCAAGGCAAACCCCGCCAGCAACCCGGCCACCGCGCCGGGGCCATTCACCCGCTTGCTAAAAATCCCCAGGAAAAATACCGCGGTAATGGGCGGTCCCAGATACGCCTGCACGCTTTGCAGGTATTCATACAACGCGCCGGATACATGCCGCATGACGGGAATCCAAACAATCCCCAGCACCACCACCGCCGCCGTCGCGATGCGCCCCACCGTCACCATCTCCTTCTGTGACGCGCGGGGCCGGATTTTTTCATAAATATCCATGGTAAACAGGGTTGAACAGGAATTGAACAGAGAGGCGAGCGAACTCATCAGCGCCGCCAAAAGCCCGCCCACGACAATTCCGCGGATACCGGACGGCAACAGTGCTTTCACCAGGGCGGGGAACGCCATGTCCGTTTTCGGCAGGTTCAATTGCCCGGTTTGCGAGAGCGCATACGCGATCATCCCCGGCACAATGAAAATGAACAAGGGAAGCATTTTAAGGTAGGCGGCAAAAATGGTGCCGCGCCGCGCCTCCGTCTCGTTTTTCGCCGCCAGGGTGCGCTGCACGATGTATTGGTCGGTGCACCAGTACCACAACCCCACAATCGGCGCGGCGAACAGCATCCCCGGCCATGGAAAATTCGGATCATTGGCCGGTTTCCAAAGATTGAAAAATTCCGAACCGCAAATGGCATGCAGTTGCCCCCAGCCCCCTATCTTTCCCAAGCCAATAGCGGTGACAAAAACGGAACCGATAATCAACACCACCGCCTGAAGCGCATCCGTGTACACCACCGCTTTCAAGCCCCCCGCGACCGTGTAAATGCCTGTCAGGATCACCACCGTGAACGCGCCCGCCCAAAAATTGTCCAACCGGCCAAAAGTGCCCGGTTCCAGCAACGCATCAAACACCACCGCCCCCGCATACACCGTCAAGCTCACCATCGTGAACACATACGCGATC
>CAYXPO010000382.1:0-5273 GCA_964466925.1 uncultured Nitrospirales bacterium | reverse complement strand
CCGCCATTGCGGCCAGTGGTCGTCCGCGCCCGCGGCAGGGACGAACAAGAGCAAACACCCCGCCATCACGCCATGCATCCATCGTACTGCCATTGTATAGACTCCGAAATTCCATGCGTAAAGCCATCCCGGCACAGGCCGCGCCATTCGTTATTCTTCGCGCAGATAGCGTATAGGATTCTTTGGGAGGCCTGCAAGCACCATAATGGAGACGCTGGCAAGGTTGGCGGCCACAATGGCGGCGAAAAGACCGGCCTGAAGGGTCAGGGAAACCGTTGTTTGCGAAAGTACGGTCAGGGGCAAAATCGCGGCGGCGGCGGCACACACGCCGATAAACATGCCGCCCAGGGCAAGGAGGCCGTGTTCCGCCAAGAGCCGTGTCAGGATGGCGCTTCGTTCATAACCCAAAGCATGGAGCAGGGCGATTTCACTGCGCCGCTCAAACAGATTGCGCAGCACGGCGATGCCCGTCCCCCCCGCGCCGAGAATAAGCCCCAGCCCGCCCAGCAGAAGAAACATGGAAAGGTACGTGCTTTCCACGGCGTAGAATTCCCGAAGGCGGTTCAGCGCGGGCACGGCTTGCATCCCGTAACGTTCAAAGTCTTTGTTTAACCGTTCCGCGGTTTGCGAAATTGTGCCGTCCGGCGTGTCAATCAAAAAGGCGCGAAATCCGGCTTCGGAAGGGAAGAGGCGCGTGAAGGCGTCTTCCGAAATGAGGATCGAACCCTGGAACACGGAAACGCGCATGGGGAGCTGCCCGGCCAGTTTTAATTGGAATTCCCTGCCGGATTCATCGCGATAGGACAGCACGTCGCCGTCAGGGAGGCCTGTTTTTTTCTTCAAGCCCCACATCGCCGTGTCGCTGTCGCCCGCCAGCGCGGGAATGGTTCCTTCCGGGAGCGGTTGTTCCAATAGTTTCCATAATGCCTTCTCCCCGGAAAATGCGCCCAAGCGAGAAAGCTGTTGCGGATTCACGCCATACAGGCGGGGTGTCCGCGCGCGATTCAGGTTCAGGCAACCGGCGTCATCGCCGTCCCGAACCCGCAAGGGAACGGTTCCGGCCTTGAACAGGGTGCTGATTGCCTCGGGTGCGCCCATCACCGGCGCGGTGGTCTCGGCGAAGAGGCGGAATCCGCCGGTGCCCGAACGGCGCTCGCCTGCGTGCAAGGCGATATTTTCCTGCATGGACGACACCGAGAAGACGAGGAAGCATCCGCAGGCGGTCAATCCCGCGACACTCAGGCTTCGGCCCCGCCGGCGCGCCAGATTCGACAGGATCATTTTCCATTGCGCCGGATGCCGGAATGCGGGCCGCCGCGCCAGATAGCCGAGAAACCAGGCGCAGCAGCCAAGTTCCGCCAGCAGGAACAGCGTGCCCACGAGGAAAAATGGTTCGATGACCCTTTCCGGTTTCGTGATTAGCACATAACCCGCCGCCGCCACTGCGAGGAACAGGGCCAACGCGGAGGGCAGAAGGCTCCACGCACGGCCGTGAGGCTTGGACGGTAGTGGGAGGGAAGCAAAGTCCGCCGTAAGCAGTTCGTGGGGTGAGCGCCGCACGCCGCGTCCGATTCCGCCGAGCACCACAAGAAACACACACAGCGCGGCCAGAATCATGCCTTCGAGAACAGTGACGGGGTTTGCATGGAAGGCCAGTGCGGTTCCCGCGACGGCGGCAGACCAATATCCGGTGATGGCCGTCAATAGAAGGCGGGCATAGGCCATTCCGGCCAAGGCGCCCAAGAGAATGCCCAACAAGGCGGCGGGACACGCCTCCAGAAAGAACAGGAACCGGAGGCGGCGCCGTGAATATCCGAGCGCCAGCAGGAGGCCCATTTCCGGGGCGCGCTGCTGGAGGCCGAAAACATACAAGAGCCCAAGCAGCACCAAGGCGGCGGCTATCAGGAAAAAGCTCATTCCGGCAAAGAGTCCGCCGAAGTCGAGGGCCTGGTTTACGGCCTCCAGCGCCATCTGGCCCACCGGCAGGAAATGAAGCCCCACTTTTTCAGGCGCTATTTCGTGGCGAAGCCGCTGACGTATTTCGGAGGCTCCCTGGCCCGATGCGGGAAAGCGCACAGCGGTTGCCGCGCCGAACCGATTGCCCCACAGGGTTTGACCGGCTTGGAGGGTGGTCAACAGTTTGGGGGTTTGGCGGAACTGTTTCCAGTAGGCTTCATTGGCCGGGTCCGAGAGGCGGGTCTCATCCATTGGCATGCCGATGCGCCAATCCGTGCAGCTTTCCACGTGGCTGAGTCCGGGGAAGAGCGGGGCAAGTTCCCGTTCGACAGTGAACGCCTCCATGGGAAGCACACTATGAACACGGAACTTCCATTGTTGCCCGGCGAAGGCATTGCTTGGAAGCAACTGGAGGTACGTCAGATCAAGTGTGTCGCCGGGGTTGGCCTGCAGCTGATCCGCCAGCCACTGATTGATGATCACCTCATCGTCTTTCATGCCGGATGGAACAGGCCCCGCCTCCACGAAGGAGTACGGCGTCATTCGCCCGTCTTTTGCGATGGAGTTCACGAGATAGGTGAGCGTTGGGAGTGCGCCGGGAATGGTGCGGGCCGCGCGAAGGGTTTCCTCATCGAGGAAAATGCGGGAGGATTCAAGCTGAACAAGCCCGGAGGGATGTGTCCGCAGACGCAAGCCGATGTGTTCCAAATCCCATGATTTTTCCAGGGCATGGGAAAGCCCGTCCGGGGAAATCCCCCCGTCCGCAAGCAGGACATTGGCAAGCTCCGCCAGTTCGGTTTGCTCCTGAAGCCATGCGCGATTAACAAAGATGTTGAAGGGGGCGGTTTGATTGGCCACAAGGCTGAACCGGCCCAAGTGTGCGTCGGAAAGCACTCTTTTTACCGTCACCAGACGGCTCAGGGTGAGTTCCTTCTCCCGCGAGGCGAGCGGAGCGTCCAACGGCATGGTTCCCTGTTTTGTTATCCGGAGCAGGAAATCCTCGCCGGGGTTAATGCCCAACGCACGGGCGGTTTTTTCATTGAGGACGGCTTCCCGGGGTTCGAGATCACCGTCGAACGGGGTTTGCTCCGCGAAGGCCCAAAAATCCGCCTCTACGCCAAGCACGTGAACCTGATTAAGTTGGTTTCCCTGTGTTTTTCGCTCCGGCGGAAGGGAAGCCATGCCGTTCAGCGATAGAATTGCCGAGGCGTGAAGCGGCGGATGATGTTCCCGCAGGCGTTGCGCCAGATCGTGTTTGAAGAAGCGGTTTTTCCATTCCATGGCGTACTGAATGCGTCCGAGGCGCGCGGTGGCGATGGCGCGAAGGGAATAGTCAACGGAGTCTCCCACAAGGAGCGCGCCGGTCAATATGCCGCAGGCGAGCATCGCGCCCAGGAACAGTCCCGCATGCAGACGCCGGTGATGCCTCAGGCTGCGTGCAATCAGGCGGGCAAACGACATGGGTCTAGTCTCTCGGGGCCAGTGTGCCGCCATGAAATTCAAGCGTCCTCCCCATGCGCGCCGCGACAAACAGGGAATGGGTAACCACCACCAGCGCCATTCCCTCTTCATGGTTCAGGTGGAGCAACAAATCCATCAATGCGCCCGCGCCTTCCTCGTTCAGCGAGCCGGTGGGTTCATCGGCCAAAAGCAGGCTTGGGCGGTTGATGAGCGCACGGGCAACCGCCGCCCGCTGCCGTTCTCCTCCCGAAAGCTGTCCGGGACGATGATGCCGGCGGTCCTTGAGGCCGACACGTTCCAGCAGATGTTCCGCGCGTTGAACAAGATCGCCCGCGTTCCGCACAAGCAGCGCGGGCACGAGCACGTTTTCGAGAACCGTGCATTGGGGCAACAGATGATGCAATTGGAAAACGAATCCGACTTCCCGGTTGCGCCATGCGGCGAGGGCGGCGGGAGGTTTTTGCGCCAGGTCCTGGTTCTTAAACAGGATTTGCCCGGCGCTTGGCGTATCCAAGGCGCCCATGAGATTGAGCAAGGTGCTCTTGCCGCATCCGGAAGGACCGGTAATGGCGAGGCATTCACCGGGGTGGATTTCCAGGGAAACATCCCGCAAAACCTGCACTGGAGCCGGTTCGCCGGGATAGTCTTTTGCCACGTTGCATAAAGCGATGACCGGGGGTTCACCGTTCATGAAGAAGGGGCTCCTTCCTGTTCCGGGGCCGGGCCGAAAGCGGCCACGGTGCCGTCTTCACTTCCCACCAAGATCACTCCCTGCGTGACGGCGGGGGCGGTAATTTCATCACTCACCTTAAAAGACCATAGCTTGGCGCCGTCCGTCAATTTCAACAAGAACAGTTCGCCGTCCGCGCCTGCCAGGACTTTGTCGCCTGCAATCACCGCGGAGGTTGGATATCCCTGCGTATCGAAGCGCCAGAGAAGTTTTCCGGTCTTGCGCTCCATCGCGCACACATTTCCGTCCTGGTGCGATACAACAACCCATTCCCTGGTGACCGCGGGCGTTGAGAAGGCTTCGGTATCGTTGGCGGTGTTGGTCCACACGATTTGGCCGCTTTGAAGGTCTGCCTGAAGGACTTTCCCGCTGCGGCTTCCCGAAACAATCTGGTGGTCATCCAATGCCACGCCGCCGGCCACCTGCGAGTCCTGACCAACCTCGATGTTCCTTAACAAGGTTCCGGTATCGGGAGAAAACACATGCAGTGCGGAGGCGCAACTGCCAAACACCACCGCGTCCGCCGAAACCGCGGGTGAACCGTCGCATCGTTCAACCGCTTCGGATTTCCACAGCATTTTTCCAGACCCGGCCTCCAGGCAGTGGAGTTCGCCGCTGGACCGGCTGATTACATAAACGCGGCCGCGCAGGCAGTTCGGCGAACCATATACCGGCCCCTCTATCTGTGTTTTCCATGCATCCTTGCCGGAGGCGGCGTCAAAGGCATACAGCATGCCCCGCATGGTTCCCGCAAGCAGCAGGTTCTCGAAACAGGCCATGGGCGCTTCCATGCGTTCCCGCACGGGATCACCCCCCTGTTTTTCGTCCGTGAACAGTTCGCGCGACCACACCCGCCGCCCGTGGAGATCCGTGGCGGTAATCTCGCCGCGCGCCGTCGCAAAAAAAACATGCTCTTCATAAATCACCGGGGTCTGGCGGACGGGTGCTCCGGCGTTAAAACGCCAGAGGAGCGATAAGGCATCGGGAAATGACTCCGCGAACACGCCCCGCAGGGTGTTGTCGCCATGATACGTATTCCAGTTCGCATGGGCCGTTTGCGGCAGTGCTCCCGCGGTTTTTTTTTCGTGCTTTGCGGCGGGGCGTGGGGGCGCAGGAGAAAGCAGCA
>CAYXPO010000381.1:0-5280 GCA_964466925.1 uncultured Nitrospirales bacterium | reverse complement strand
CGCATTCTCCAACCCCTCCACATCGAGCACAAAATCCTCCGCGTCCACACCCAGCACAGCCTCGCTGAACGTCACACTGAATCCCACATTCCCGGGCGCTGTGGGATTTGCCGACAAACGCGCAATCCCCGTACACGAAGGCCGCACCGAATCCGCGATCCACCGCGCATAATACTGCGCCCAGCAATTGTCAAAAATGTATTTGTACCCCGTCTTGCTCAAATGAATCGGGTCCACCTTGTTGCTGGTCACATTCATCAACGGCGGCGGCGTGCCATACGCCGGATCACCGCCCGGCAGCGGGGTAAATGACGGCGCAAACCCCGGAAACGGCACGCTGCCCGGCGCAAATACCGTCCCCAGCGAGTCCGTGTACCCCGCCCGGTACTGTACGTTCCCGAAATTTTGAATATACCGCACCGCCGGTATCGTCTGATGCGCTTGAATCTTCTTCAACGCACACCGTCCAAACGCCCGGTTGATGATTTCATTGTTCGCCTTGTTCTGCATCAGGGCCGTGTAGATGCACAAGGCATTGTCACACAACGGAATCCCCACCGAAAACCCCAGCATCGCCGACGCCAGCGCCGCGTCATCCGAATACTCTGTCATGTATTTCGTGGCGGTCTCCGTGATATTCAGATAATCATAATCCACCCATAAAAAACGAAACCGTTCGCCGTCCGCCCGCGCCCGCACATGGTTCACCACCGTCTGTACATTATCCGCAATCTGCGTAAACAACGCCTCCTCCTGCTGGGCCGTCCATCCGTTCCGCCACGACGCCAACAGGTCAATCCCCCCAAGGCTCATGTGCACGATATCAATGGTTGGATTGTTGTTCAGCGTATAATCCAGCCGGTCCAGCAACCCCCATCCCGCCGGATTCGGCGAGGTTCCCGGCGGCGGCGGAAACGACCCCGGGTCCGGCACCGCATTCTGCGCCCACCACAACGCCGCCGTGCCCCCAATCGCCGTATAGGTTCCCTCCACCGCCGCCCCCGTCCCCGTGCCATCCAAAACCTCTTGAAACGCACCCATTTTCCATGGCCATTGCGTCCAGCTATCCCCTATCAATACAATCCGCTTCGTGCTTGCTTCCGCCCCCGTCATGAACAAGACCAGGAGGCCCGCCAAGGCTACTATGAAATTCGAAAAAGACAAACAGCACCGGGTACGGTTCAAAAAGTCCATTTCAAAATCCTTTTGAATTTATTGCAGCACATTCCATCTAATTTATACCATACGAATCATGCAATTCAAACTTTGTACCGCATTTGTATGGGCGCGTTTTCCAAAACGCCCCTATCGGTTCAAGCCTTGCATGTACCGCACAGAGACCTAAAAACACGCCCAAACTCAGAAAAAATCGCTCCAGAAAGCACTTTTTTCATCAAAAATCACGCGAAAAATCACCTCAATTATACCCGGTTTTTTCACTGTCTGAAAATTGATCCCAATCCTGTCCATGGTGGACAATAGCGCGCATTCACCCTGAAACAACTTCCGGAGTCCGATCATGAACGAACACAAAAACACAACTGAAAACGAAACACGCACCTTTGTGCAAACCGCCATGGCGGCGGCCCCGGAACTCGACTCCTGGAAACAAATCGACGAAGAAGAGGTGGCGGTGGTGGCGGAAATGACCCGCCGCAACGAACTCAGCGGGGGCACCCCGGTGGTGCGCGCGTTTGAAAAAGAATGGAAGGAATGGATCGGCGCCAAGTACGGCCTCACGGTGTTCAATGGCACTTCCGCCTTATATTCCGCGTATTTCGGACTCGGTGTGGGGCCGGGCGACGAAGTCATATGCCCCGTTAACACGTGGATTTGCACCATCGCTCCCGCCTTCATGCTCGGCGCGAAACCGGTCTTTTGCGACATCGATCCGGAAACCCTCCTGATGGATCCCGCGGACCTGCGCAAGCGCATCACTCCCAACACACGCTGCATTGTTCCCGTGCATCTCTGGGGCAATGTGTGCGATATGGACGCCATTCTCGCCATCGCCCGAGAACACACCATTTCCGTCGTGGAGGATTGCTCGCATGCGCACGGCGCGAAATACAAGGGCCGCATGTGCGGATCGCTCGGCGATGCCGGCTGTTGGAGCCTGCAAGGCTCCAAACCCGTGAGCGCGGGCGAAGGCGGCGTGCTGGTGACGAACAACACGGATGTGTTTGAGCGCGCATGCCTGGTGGGCCAGGTCAACCGGATCGCGGGCATAGATTTGGTCTGTGAAACGTATGCGGAATACCAGCCCCTCGGCCTCGGCATGAAATTCCGGGCGCATCCTCTTGGCATCGGCATCGCCAAGGCCCAATGGGCCAAATTACCGGAGTTGAACCGCCGCCGCCAAGCCTTTGTCGAAGAAGTCGAAGCGGGGCTTGCGGCCATCCCCGGGCTGCGTCCTGTAAAGGTGCATGAAGGTGCGGAACGCGGCGGTTTCTACAGTTTTCCCATCCTTCATGATCCCTCCGCCATGAATGGATTGTCCACATTGGACTTTATCGCGCGCGTGAAAACCAAATTGCCGGGCGTGGCCGTGACGCCGTATCCGAATTTACACACGCTTCCGCTGTTCGCCAAGGGCTTTGATCTCTTTACGCGGAACCGCGGCCCCTTGTGCCCGGAATCGGGCTATAAAGGGTATAAAATGGGCGATTTCCCGAACGCGGAAAAAGCCTATATGCACACCATCATGCTGCCCATACTGAGCAATCCTGTACCAGAGGCGGCCAAGATAATTCTTGCCATTCTCAAGGAAGCGGCTTCGGGATAAAGGAGCGAAAATGGTTCTATTTTCATTGCCCGATCTAGTGAACAAAGATTTCGCGGCGCACAATGCGGAACGCCGTGCCTTATGGGATGCGTTCAAGACACGAAAGCACGAGCGGGTTCCCGTTCGGTTCAATACGAATCCGCGGGTGTTGATGCTGGACCCGAAGTACAACCCGCGCGGCGTACGGTATCAGGAATACATGACCGAGCCGGAAACGATGGCGCAAGCGGTGCTGGAGCATCAGTATTGGCAGCGTTTCCTGCTGCCGGGGGATCACGAGAAGGGCCTTCCGGAACAGTGGGTGGCGGGAATTGATTTTGAGAACATTTATGATGCCGCGTGGTTCGGATGCCCCGTCTCGTATCGTGAAGGACAGGTCCCGGACACGGAACCCCTCTTGGCCGATGACAACAAGCGCATGCTGTTCGACCGGGGAGTGCCCGATCCGTTCAAGGGGGAATGGGCGGAGCGCGCCCTGCGTTTTTTGGAGTATTTTCGCGCCAAATGTGAAGACGGCTGGACCTTTCTGGGCCGGCCGGTGGCACCCCCGGAATGGGTGCCGTTTATGGGATGCGACGGCGTATTCACCGTGGCGGCGAATCTGCGCGGGGCCACGGAACTATGCATGGACATGCTTAGCGAGCCGGAGTATGTCCATGAATTGCTGGATTTCCTGGGCACGGCGCTGATCGCGCGCATGAAAGCCTGGCGCGAATACATGGGCCTCCCCGTCAAATACGACGGATTCGGCGCGGCAGATGATTCCATTCAATTGCTTTCCTGTGAACAGTACCGGGAATTTGTCCTGCCCGTACACCGGCGGTTCTATGAGGTATTCGCCACGGCCACGGACCGCGGCATGCATTTGTGCGGCAATGCGCAGCGCCATTTCCTCACCATTCACGAAGAACTGGGCGTAACGGCGTTTGATACGGGGTTTCCGGTGGATTTTGCACGGTTCCGGCGCGAACTGGGCTCGGATGTGTTGATCCACGGGGGGCCGCGCGTGCCGTTTTTTCTGGAGGAGAATCCCGGGCCGGTGGTCGCGGAAACCCGGCGTATTCTGGATTCCGGCATCTTGGAAGGAGGCCGGGTGGTTATGCAGGAAGGCAACAACCTTCCGCCGTGCGCGCGGCTGCACGTGTGCGAGGCGTTTTACGAGACCGTCAAACAATACGGAACCGTGCCGTCATGAGCCGGGCGGTGTGTTGGGAAACCCTTCCACGGAGAAGGTCTGGCCGTTGGCATAACGGCTATTGTCAATATAGATGCTCTTGATGAGCGTTTCGGCGGCGCCCACATCCGCGAAATCGAAGCGCAACATGGGGCCGAAGGTGGCAAAGGGGATATAGCCGGTGGTGCTTGGGCTGGCCAGTTCGATCCATTTTCCGCCAAGCAGCGTGTTATTCACCACGGCCTTGGTCCACCCGGCCATCAATCCGTCGTTGGCGGCGTCCACCAGGTTGACGGTAAAGTTGAAATCGCTGCCCACGAAGAGCCGCATGGTGCGGATGTTCCGGGGCACGTAATCGGCCCGCAGGTAGACAGTGGCATCGCCATGGCTGGTGAAGGATTCCACAAGGTGCAACTGCCCGGCCAGGGCTTGCGCGGGGGAGCTTGCATGCGCGGTGGCGACGAAGGGCACGTCGGCGGTATAGGAAGCGGAGCCGCCGTTCAGGCTGATGGTGAACCCGGGGTAGACATTGATATTGTTGCGCCGAAGCGAGGCCCAGCGGAGGGTGTAGCGCGCGCCGAGGTTGTCCACAATCCACTGGACGGCGTCATTCAGGGTGGCGACGGAGGCGGCGGGGAGGTAGGTGCCGCCGGTGCGGTTCACCAGATACTCCAGGTTGACAACATTCACATTGGCCCCAAAACCGATGACAAACAGGTGAATGCCCCGGTTGGCCAGGATATTGCCCGCATTGTTCCGGGTGACATTGCTGGAGGTATCATTGCCATCCGTGAAAAGGAGGATGTACCGTTCCTCCATGCTGTCGCTGGCGCCGCCGAAACTTTCGGCCGCATCGGCCAGGGCTTCCCAAATCTTTGATCCCGAGGCAAAGCCCTGGACGTAATTCTGCTGAATGGAGGTGATATCCCGTTCCAAGTCCGTGCGGTCCACCGTGAAATCCGTCACCAGCGCGGGCGCCACGTCGTCCCGGTGAAATTCCGTGACCGCCACCAGGGCGTCTTCGCTCAAGGCGGGCAATAAGATGCCGGTGGCGGCGTCTTCCATCGTGGCAATGGCATTGGGGATATTCTGCATGCGCATGGAGTAATCGAGGACGAGATGCATCTTGAGCTGGCGCGCGGCGGTGCGCCGGAGCAACAGGCCGTTGTCCGCCCCAACCTGTTCCTCATTTTCTTTGGCGGTGATCAGAAATTGGTCCGGATTGGCCACCACGGCGTCGCCGTTGCCGTATTCGAGGCCGAAATTGAACTCGATAAGATACGGGCTGGAATAGGCGGCGGCAGGATTAACAATGGCAAGC
>CAYXPO010000380.1:0-5294 GCA_964466925.1 uncultured Nitrospirales bacterium | reverse complement strand
AAAACCGCGCCAGTTTCGCCACGGTTTTCTCCATGAGATCCGGCCCGATGGAGCAGTTGATCCCAAACACGTCAATTCCAATACCCTCGAGGGTCACCAGCGCCGCGTGAATGTCCGTGTTGAAAATCTGCATTTTCCCGAAGGGGTCCACGCTCACCTGCGCCATAATGGGAAGCGTGCGTCCCTTTTCCCGCATGGCCCGCTGCCCCCCCATGATGGCCGCCTTCAATTCGAGTATGTCCTGCTGGGTTTCATACAACAACACGTCCACGCCGCCGTCAATCAGCCCGGCGGCCTGATGATGGAAATTATCCATGATCGCGTCAAACGGCGCTTCCAGCAAGTCCGCCTTGGTGTGCGACACCACCCGGTTGGAGGGGCCAATCGAACCCAGCACGAACAGCGGGCGTCCGTCATACCGCGGGCTTGTGCGATATTCATCCCGCGCCTCACACGCCACTTCCGCGCCCCGGCGGCTCAGGTAATAGGCGAATTTTTCGTGCGGCAGCGCCCGTAAATCAACGTCATGGGGAATCGGCGCAAAGCGCGTGAGGTCCAGCTTGGAAAAATCATATTCCGACAACCGCAACGGCGACGCGCCGAAGGTGTTGGTTTCAATCGCATGGCACCCCGCTTCCAAAAACGCCCGGTGAATCGTTTTCATGGCCTCGGGTTTTGAAAAGGTGAGCAGGTCCGACAGCATCCGGAAATCCGGCCCGCCAAAATCGGCATCCTCCAGCGCCAGCGTTTGGATCATGGTGCCCGTGGCGCCGTCAAGAACAAGAATACATTCCTTTATTACATCAAGAAAATTCATGAAAATCCTTATCTGCTGTGGAATTGAGTATCCGCCGCCTACAACGTGATTGCGATGCCATGGCAAACTCAGTAACCAATATTATAACTCTGCCAAAAAAAATGAACAAACAACCCCTCTTTAAGGTTGACATCCGGGGTCTTCATCAGACACACTACCCGCACGGAAGTATGCACGTTACTCTATGGGCTGAAACGAGCAACGGGCGGAGCTTGGGTGACAGTTCTCCGCCATGACCCACGGGAGAAACGCCATGGGCAAGATGAACACGGCAACAGCGTTTCTAATGATGCTAACCTGCTTAGGTTTTTTGGGGTCGGGATGCGCGCATCTGATGGGCGCGGTCCCGATGGATTTTGATCCTTCCCCGCCCCTTAAAATCGCCAGTCTGCAGCCCCTCTCCTACACGCCGCCTTCCCTCGAATCGCTGGAAAAACCCGTTCTAACTCCCGATATCCCCTCCATTTGGCCCATTCAGGGGGATTACCGCACGATTCTCTCCCCCTACGGGCCGCGCGGCAAACGGCGCGGGGGTCCGGGGCGGTTCCATCGCGCGGTGGATATCAAAGCGCCTGCGGGCACGCCCATAATTGCGGCGGCCCCCGGCGAGGTCAAGCAGGTGGGTTCGGGCGGCGCGTATGGCAAACTGGTGGTAATTGAGCATGCGCGCGGATACGCCTCGGCGTATGCGCATCTGAGCGCCATCCAGGTTACACCCGGCCAGAAAGTGAACCAAGGCGAACAAATCGGAAAATGTGGACGTACGGGCAACGCCTCCACGCCACACCTTCATTATGAAGTCCGGCGGGATGGAAAGTATCTCGACCCCACAAATTATCTCCCCTGAGAAAGGCGCGGAATTTTTCAGACACAATTAACCGTGTCATTTCCATGCACTGTTTCGCCTGAAGATCAAGAGTCACATGCGGTCAAACGGCTATCCTCTTGAAAAACCGCCTTTTCGCATCCGTGCCAATCCGTTCAATCCGCGCCATCCGCGTTCTATTCCCTGAGTGCCGTGAGCCCAGGCGGGTCACTTGGTGATGCCCATGCCGCAACGGGGCAAGATGGATTTCGCCTCTTCCATGCGGTAATTGAAAACGGTGAACCCGCCCGCGCCCAGACGCCGCGTAATGAGGATTTGCTCGATCAGCCGCGCCATGTCCGGCCCCTCCGGCCATACACTGAGTCCAATACCCGGATAAAGGGGCGTCTTTCCGCACCAGGCCAGTTGCTGTTTCACCAGATTCTCGAATTGGGCGTTGTGTTCGGTGTAATCCATGGGACAGACAAAATTGATGTACCCCTTGTCACACCACGTTTTCCAGTCCTGCCCGATAGTGTTGCGGTGCTGCGGCCAGTTGACATACACCGCGGCGGACACCTCCACCTCCGGACGCACTTTCCGCACCGCCGCACTGATCGCCTCCACGGTTTGCGTGATTTGCGCGCGCCGGAATTCCTGCCACTGCTCTTTGCGCACGGGGTCCTCCGCCACTGCCTTGGGCCAGTTGGCCAGTTTCGCGCCAATCGCCTTTTCAAAGCGTTTTTGGCATCCCGCGCAATAACAGGCCCGGGCGTCCGGATAGCGAATGTAGTCCAAATGCACCCCGGCGACCTCGTAGCGGGCCGCCAGTTCCGCCAGCGCGTCCGCTTCCAGCTTCTGATTCGCGGGATTGGACGGGCAGAGCCAGTTGTCTTCCGCCTTGCCGTCCAAGCGGACCTGGGTGCGGTTTTCGGCCTTCATGCGTTTGCGGAATTCCGGCGAAACATTGCTCCCCATATTCCAGCACACTTTCCATGCATGGCACTTCACATTGTATTTCTTGCATGCGGAAACGCATTGGGCCAATGCGTCACCCCGCTCTTTCACCTGCCATGACACCGGCAGTACATTGCTGGGGTAATACGCACACCCCGCCCACAGGACATTGGGTAAAACGTCCGTGAAGCCGTTGTCCGCAAGGTTCTTGATGGCCTCGTCCCAGGTCCAGCCCGCTATCCCGTACGCGTCATGACACCAGAACAGGCGGCGTTCGCCGGGCTTCGCGGATTGCGTCCGGCAATACGCATCCAACAGCGCGTCATGGGCGCGCGCCGCCGCCTTCACCGCGTCCATGACCTCCCCCTTGTCCAGCCGCGATTTCGCATCCTTCAGAAAGGCCGCGGCGTTTTGAAGCGCCGTCTTGGCGGCATCATCCGCGGCTTTTGCCGCAATGGCCTGGCGGGCCGCGTCAAAGGTGGCATACGGCCCCAACACCCCCGCGTGCGCGATGTGCCATTGGGCGGAAGCACGCGCGGATTCCGGAGAAAAATGCCCGAGCATCGCCAGTAACAGCAGCCGTTTATTCGCGGGATCATCTTTCAACAACACATGCGTGGCGTGAATGGCCTGTTTCGAGACCAGCACGGCCGGCTGCCCGGTGGAGGCGCCCTGTTCGTCATGCCATACCGCCGCCACCTTTGTGTTTTTTCCCGCCGGACGCGCCTCGCGGATATTCCAGGAACGCTGGCGCACTTCATCCGGCATGTCCGCCAATGCATCGCCTGATCGCCGAAACGAGGCAAACTGCCCCGGCCTGCCCTGGGTGATGTGCGCCCCCAGTTGAATGCCCGCGGCGCCCTGCAAGGCCTTTGGCAATTCGTAAAAACTCAAAAGTTTCCCGCCGTTTTTCATAAACGCCAACACGGCATTCGTGGCGGATTCCGGCAAGGAGGGATTATAGGGAAGAATGACCAATTTTTTCCCATGGAGGTGTTCCGGCGACACATCCGCATCACTCAACGGAACAAACGGCAGGCCCAGTCCGTCCAGAAACCCGCCCAGCGTCTCCGCGCTTCCGCGAATAGCGGCAGCTTCCTTTGGATAGAGCTTGGCCGCCGAATCGCCGGTGATCATCACCAACGGCGACTCCACCGGCGTCACCCCAAAATTGGCAACGTAAAATTCCGTGTCCTGCTCCGCCATCTTGAACGCGCCAAGGCGAATGGCATCAATGGAATGCCAGCCCGCGGGCGTCCCTTCCACCCCCATTTTCAGCCGGTCCACCTCGATCACATTCCACGCCCCGGGCGCTTCCATGGAAAATGGCAGCCGGTACCACCCTCCTCCGCCGCGCAAATACAAAACAAATTCCAGCACCGGTTCGGGATTCGCGCAGAAAAACTGAAACCGTATCCCCCGCGCCTCCGACAGATTCAAGGATACATTCCGCGTCCAGGAGGAACGTTCCACCGCTCTCCCCGTGAAGGCACAGGGCATGCGCAATGCCGCCTTGCCGCCCATCTGAATGACGGATGAGGGGGGCGTTTCAGTCCCGGGAACCAAGGCCGCCGCATCGGCATTCTCCACCCCCGGAACAACCGGGTATCCGGGGTCCGGCGGCGGGGGAACGGCGGCGGGGGATTCCGCGAATACGCCAAACGACACACTCCACGCAAGAACGCTTAAAACGAATCGGTGCAACATCCATTCACACTCTATGTGAGCATACTTGTCACGACGCCTTCTTCACAATGTCATTCACTTCCTGGAGTATCTTTTGGAGAATTTCCTTGCGGTGTTCTTCCGACACCTTGTAGTGTTGCGCGTGTTCCAGCAATTCAATGGTGCGCAACGCCACCTGATACGCAAAATCCTGTACTTTCATGGATTCTCCTTTATAAACCGGATGATTTCATCCACATAGGCGAAGGCCAGGCATGTGACCGTGTCCGCGCCGCCGTAGTATATCGCCAGGCGGCCCGTGGGGGCATCACAAAGCGCCGCGCAGGGAAACACGACGTTCGGCGTGTCGCCCACGCATTCATACCCGCGTTGCGGCGACAACAGATAGGGCGCGGCACGATGCAGCACTTTCCACGGTTGTTCCAAGTCCAACAAGGCCGCCCCAAAGCTGTACACAAAGCCGTTGCAGGACGTCAGCACGCCGTGGTACAGCAACAGCCATCCTTCGGAGGTTTCAATCGGAATGGGGCCGGCTCCAATCTTTGTGGATTCCCAACTGTGCCGCGTGCCCATCACATGGCGGTGACAGCCCCAATGCACCAAATCCGGGCTTTCGCTGTAAAAGATGTCGCCAAACGGCGTATGGCCGTTGTCGCTGGGCCGGTTCAGCATGGCAAATTTCCCGCCTATCTTGCGCGGGAACATCACACCATTCCGGTTGAACGGCAAGAACGCGTTTTCCAGTTGATGGAAGGTTTTGAAGTCCCGCGTCCACGCCACGCCGATGGTGGGGCCGTGATAGCCGTTGCACCACGTCACATAATACCGGTCGTCGATCCAGCACACCCGCGGATCATACCCATAATCGAAATTCGCAATATCGGGAATGTCACACTGAAACGCAATCGGATCGGGGTCCAGGGTCCAGCGGTAACCGTCTTTGCTGCGGCCGCTGTGCAACTGCATGTGCCTCCGCTTGTCGTCGCAGCGGAACACCCCGGCGAACGCACCCTTGTACGGAACCACCGC
>CAYXPO010000379.1:0-5301 GCA_964466925.1 uncultured Nitrospirales bacterium | reverse complement strand
GCAAGGAACCCAGGACATCGCCCGTGAAACATTCCGAATGCACCCGCACCAGCACGTCCTTTTTGCCCGCAACCTCCCCTTTCACTATGGCGATATGCTGGTAATCGTCAATATCCGTTTCATACACGATCAACTGGAATTGCCCATGCCGGGTCGGCAGCTTTGTTTCCGCCGTGCGCCGCACCAGTTTCTCTTTCATGCGCCGGTACACGATCAAATCCGCAATCGAGCAGATTTTGATGCCGTGTGCCTTGGAAAACTCCTCGAGTTGCGGCATGCGCGCCATCGTTCCATCGTCATTCATAATCTCGCAAATCACCGATGCGGGCCGCAGCCCCGCCAGCTTCATCAAGTCAATCGAACCTTCCGTCTGCCCCGCGCGCACCAGCACGCCGCCGGACCGCGCACGCAGCGGAAATACATGGCCGGGGCGCACAATATCTTTTGCGGTCGAGGCGGGGTCCGCCGCCACTTTGATCGAGTGCGCGCGGTCATACGCGCTGATCCCGGTCGAAACCCCCTTCGCCGCTTCAAACGACACATGAAACGCCGTATTGAACGGCGAGGTGTTCTCCGAGGTCATCGGCGGCAATTGCAGTTCCTTGATCCGCTCCGGCGTCATCGGCATGCAAATCAGCCCGCGGCCGTATTTTGCCATGAAGTTAATCGCTTCCGGCGTGACAAACTCCGCCGCAATCGCCAAATCACCTTCGTTTTCCCGATCTTCGTCATCAACAAGAATGATCATCTTGCCGTGCTTGATATCTTCAATGATTTCATCAATGGAACTTAACACACCGTTGCTCCTATAAAAATCCATGCCGGGTAAGGAATTCCGGCGTGATACTCTCTTTCGTTCCGCCTTTCAGGTAATGGTAGACGTGCTTTCCGAGGATATCGGCTTCAAGATTCACGGGATCGCCAATGTGTTTCCCGGACAATGTGGTTTTGGCCAAGGTTGTCGGTATGATGGCCACGCTAAAAGTGTCCCGTTCGGGATCCACCACGGTTAAGCTGATGCCATTGACGGCAATCGAACCCTTGGGGACCAGATAGCGGGCGATGTCCGCCGGGACGCGGAATCGCCACAAGGCAAAATCCCCCTGATCCTTGATGTTCTCCACCTTGCCCACGCCGTCCACGTGGCCCAACACGAAATGCCCGCCAAAACGCGCGTCGGCTTTCATGGCCCGTTCGAGATTGACGGCGTGCCCGGCCTTCAGATTTCCGAGCGTGGTGCGCGACAGGGTTTCCGGGGACGCCTGCACCACAAAGTTGTCATGATTCAGCGCGGCGACCGTCAGGCACACGCCGTCCACGGCCACACTGTCGCCCAGATGCAGCCCCGGCATGATTTCCTTGGCCAGAATGGCCAGATCGGCGCCGGAACGCCGCGTTATCACGCCGATTTCTTCAATGATGCCCGTAAACATAGTTTTTCTTCACATAGGCTTCCACGAGCAAATCCGGTCCAATGGGCCGCACCTGCATGTTGGTTAATTCAATCGCCTCGTCCATCATGGCCACCCCTTCGCCTTCCACCGGGGTGATGGCATCGCGCCCGCCCACGATTTTCGGGGCGATAAAAAACCAGACTTTATCCACCACGCCCGCTTCAAACGCGGAAGCGTGCGTGGTGCCGCCGCCTTCAATAAGCAAATAGGTGATCCCGCGTTTGCCCAATTCCTCCATGAGAGCGTCAATATCCACGCCCCCCTTGCCGCGCGGCACGCGGAGAACAGCGTTGGCGCAGGGATAGTCGCGGGGTTCTGTGACCGCCACCCAAGTGGGGGCTTGGCTGTTCCCATGAAATACCCGCCGTCCCGTGTCGAGATATTCCCCCGCGTCGAGAATCACACGGACGGGATCGTGGGTGTCCTGGCGATTCAGGCGCGTAGTCAGGCTGGGATCATCCAGCATCACCGTCCGGCTGCCCACCAGCACCGCGTCCACCTCATTGCGCAGTTCGTGCACCATCCGCCGGGACTCATCGCTGGTCACCCACCGGGAATGCCCCGTGCGCGTCGCAATCTTCCCATCCAGGGTCATGGCGCACTTGGCGATGACAAACGGGCGGCCCGTCGTGATGTATTTGAAAAACGCCTCGTTCAGCGTGCGCGCATCGTTTTCGAGCACCCCCACGTCCACGGCGATGCCTGCGTCCCGCAAGGCCGCAATGCCCTTGCCCGACACCCGCGGGTTCGGGTCTTCCACCGCCACCACCACACGTTGGGGGCTCTTTTCGATCAGCAAATCCACACAGGGCGGCGTCTTGCCCTGATGGGCGCACGGTTCGAGCGTGACATACACCGTGGCGCCGGAAATGGCGCCGCCCGCCGCCTCAATAGCATTGACTTCCGCGTGCGGTTCTCCCGCGCGGACATGGTACCCCTCCCCTATCACCTGGCCCTCACGCACAATTACGCACCCTACCATGGGATTCGGGCTGGTCCGCCCGCGTCCCTTTATCGCGAGCGCCAAGGCCCGCCGCATGTAGGCTGTATCCGTGCTCATCAAAACAATAACGCCCTGAATCCGGTTGGGACTTCAGGGCGTTGGGTACACATCACCGCCCCCTGCGAAGAACACATTCTCCGCAACGGGCTTGCCATGACCTTCTTTCATCCGGACTGTACCGTCGGCCCCGGAATTTCACCGGGTCTGCGCTTGCGCGCTCGCGGGCTGTACCGCCGGTCAGGAATTGCACCCTGCCCTGAAGGCCAATTGTATGTTTATGATACCGGTTTTGCGCGGAATCTGTCAAACCCTCCGGCCTTACCGGCGCGGACGGCTTTCGCGGGGCTTCGCTTCATTCACCTTGATGGTGCGATCATGAAGGCTGGTTCCGTCAAGTTCGGCAATCGCCGCCTCGGCTTCGGAAGCGATTTCCATCTCCACGAATCCAAATCCCTTGGAGCGCCGGGTGTCGCGGTCCATGATGACCCGGCACGAATCAACCGTGCCAAAACCGGCAAACAGGTGTTCAAGGTCCGAATCACGGGTGTCGTACGAAAGGTTTCCCACAAAAATATTCATGCTGCTCTCCTTTCAGGAGGGTTGGCGGTCATGTCACTGGTGCAGCGTTCTTGACCAAGCCGGGAGAGCGAAAAATCAACGGGATTTGAAAGTCTTCAGGGTGGTAATGAGCGTGTTTTACAAGTCACAAAACCGATTATACTGTGTTTTTATTATACACCTTTGCTAGACGAATGGCAAACAGAGACATTTTCACGCCCGCACGTCGAGTTGACGCGGTCCGCGCGAAACCGAAGGATCGAAATCACTTTGGACAAAGGGATTCTGCTTTGCGGGCTTTGCGCCCCCTTCGGAAGAGAAGGGAGTGCTTTCTTTTCCTTGCCGGGTGGATTCTTCAATCCGCTGTTTCGCCAATTCCGCCCGGGCCTCATTCTCCATTTTTCCGGCCGCCGCAGCCACTGCGCGATCTTGTGAAGACGGTTCCGCGGGCGCCAACGCCGCCGCCTTGACCACTTGGGCCTTCGTAATCGTGCCTTCGGGAGTCTTCGTTGGGCTGACATCAATGGAAACCTCGCCCCCCGTGGCGTATTGACGGCCATCCGGACCGCGCGTAAACGTGTATTGCGCCCCGCCCCGCGCATACCGGCCCGCCGCCGACAGATGGGCCTGCTCATGCCGCCGCACTTCCGTATCGCGCTGCTTTAGCTTCTGAACTTCCTTCTTTTCCTCGTCCGTAAGCTCCGTAAGCGCGCCCCGCCCCCGTTTTTGGGTACTGTTCGTGGAAAGGCCCGGTTTATCCGAAGCCGTTTCCGAACCGTTTACTGGTTCTCCCCGCAACGGCGACTTCTTCGCGTTATCCTGTCCTGACAAAGGGGTTCCCGCATATCGTTCATGAATGCGCCTTGAAGAGGCTTCGTTTATCGCGGAAACGCCGATTTCAGCCATTTTCCCGCCGCCTTATGCCTATGTGTGACAAATGTTCCGCCGTTTGGTATAATAATTGTACACGAAATGCGCTGTTTATTGGAGCGTGGCGCGAATTTCGCACTTTACCGGCCCCTGCCTGCCGATGTTTACCCATGAACGTCAACGGTTTATGGAGTCTTAGTATCACGGCAACCTCCACTCGTCAGGTGAAGTGCATCGGTCCATCCTTGGAACGATTCGCGCGCGGCCCGTATAAACAGCGGAGAATGATGCGTATGCCGCACCCCGTACACGCAACGCGCCACGGGCCTGTGCCCGTTTGCAGTGCAGTGGAGCGGCAGACCGAGACGATGGAGATGCAGTTTAATAATTTCAGTCTGGACACTTATTGTGCCCTGGTGTTGTTGGAAACCTTGCGGGAAAAGCACTTTCCGGAATTTACATCGGACAAGCCCATTCCCGAACGGGTAAGCCTGCTCAAGAAGGCCTGGAACGCCCTGCGCCGCCGGTTCTCCCGGAAACACGCGGTTGCACCGGTCTTTGAGAACGTCGCCCGCCTGGCCGAATATCAGAGCAAACCGCAGCCAACGCTGAGCGCCAGTTCCGAACTAACCGCTGACACCCACCAGAAAAAAGAACGCAAAGCCGTTTGATTCTTTCCCAAACACATCGTGCCACGCCGAGTGATACGCTCCGCGCGGCACGGAGTGTTTTTAGCTGATATAGCAAAGTACAACTTTGAAGACAAGTGCGTTCCAAAGTGCACCTTTGGAACGAGGGGGAAGATATCCAGCAACTGCACCCAACTATTGGAAACGGGAAATTTTGCCGACCATTACACCCCCCTCACGGCCCTTACCACTCCACCAGTCAACGCATGTTGTTCGTCTGCTTGTGCACCAACGTCGTTTATAGGACGTTTACAATCGTTTCAGGCATACGTACAACTCGCGGTGCTCGCGTTTAATCTCCAAACCCTTGCCCGACACCTCCTGGCCTGAACGGTCCCCGTTGCCGAGCCTATCCACGTATCCTGACTGTATTTACCTCTCCAACCCCCTTCCCCTCGTTCCCAAGTTGCACTTGGGAACGGGCTTGTCTTCAAAGCTGTGCTTTGTCTTACTTATTCCGTTTACCATGGGATCAAATCAATCTCCATCACCCCATGGTCTTCCAGCATATAATTCCGCGCGGATGAATACCTCCATTGCTCCGCCATATCCACATACCCGCGTCGAACAGGATTCGCATGGATGTATTCCATCTTCTGTTGGAGCATCTTGTCATCCTGAATAAGTTCTGGATGAACTCCCTCCTGCCATACCTGATGCTCGCTCGTATACTTGTATTTCTTCCGAAAATAGGCAAACTGATTTATCAACCACGTTTTATTCTTTC
>CAYXPO010000378.1:0-5301 GCA_964466925.1 uncultured Nitrospirales bacterium | reverse complement strand
AACCCTGTTGCATGGAGCTGCCATGGGGCAAAGGCATTATTCTCGCCACCCTCCAAACGGTTGAATGGCGGTATGCTTCCGCCGCTTATCTGACCAACCTCCTTGTATACGGCGGGGGCAGCGCGGGACGTTGTCCCCAGAAATATGACGTCCTCTTTGGAACCGATCCCGGCGCGTTGGCCACTGTGGCGTCCAATACGCCCTTGACCTTCTTCAATCCGGGCTTCCTCAGTGGAGAGACCACCTATTACTGGCAGGTCATCGCCAAAAACTGCTGCGGCGACACTCCGGGGCCGGTCTGGTCCTTTACCACGCGCCCCTGCTACCTGCCCACGGCGCCCGCCGCCCCCTTCCCGGCGGATGCCGCGCTGGACGCCTGGCCCAACACAACACTCGCTTGGACGAGTACAAATGGTTCGGACTGTCCCGCCACCTATTCCGTCTATTTGGGCACGGCCCCGGATTCCTTGACGCTGAAGTGCGGCGGAATACGGGATATGGTCTGCTTGCCCGGTCAACTGGATTCGGAAGCCACCTACTATTGGCAGGTGGTCGCGGAAAACTGCTGCGGCGCCGTGCCCGGGCCCGTATGGACGTTTACCACCATCCCCTGCACCGCGCCCGCCGCGCCCACCCATGTTTCCCCGCCCAATGGCGTCGCGCATGCCCCCTACCAGCCCACGCTGGTCTGGGAAGGAAGTAATTCCGCCGCATGTTCCAACGTCTACGATGTCTATTTGGGCGATTCGGCCTCCAATCTCACCCTGGCCGCGCAGGGTCTCAGTGAAACCCGCTATACGGTAACGGGCATTGAGCCGGGTTCCACCGTCTACTGGCGGATTGTTGCCCGGAACTGCTGCGGCAACGGCGCCAGCCAGCCCTGGCACTTCACCGTGGAGAGCGATGAGGTACAATGCCTGGATTCCGTGCCGCCGGACCGCACGCCGATCCGCTGTTTGGATTTCAACAGCGATCTGAATGGCTTCACCCTTGACAACGCCTTTGGCGCGGGCAACGGCTTGTGGCGGCGCGGTACGGGGTGCTATGGCGCCAATGGTCATCTCTATTTCGGGTTGGACGGCGCCTGCACCTATGACACCGGCGGAGAAGTCCAAGGCGCGGCCACCTCGCCGGTTATCAGCCTGGCCAAAATACCCCACCCCACCCTGGCGTTTGATTATTTCGTGTACACCGAGCATATCGGCGACCGGGACACGGCCCTCGTGGAGATTTCCACGGACGGCGTGCATTTCACCCCCTTGGCGATCAACGGATTCGAGCAGTACCTGCCCGCGTTGTGCGACCAGGGCGCCACCCCGCCCGTGGAAGGCGAAGCGGAAGGCGCCGCGGAAGGTGAGGCCAAACCCGTCTCCGTGGAATGGAACACGGCCGTATTCCCGCTGGACCAGTACCTGGGAATGAACATCTATCTCCGATTCCAATTCCATGCCGTGGACGGCGTAGCGAACAACTTCCCCGGATTTGGCGTGGACAACATCTGCATCTACAACAATCAGATTGGGCCGTTGCCGCTCTATCCGGTGGATTTCTGCCAGACCCTGGACGACCTTGTCGAGGCCGTGCAGCCGATCATCAACCTCATCCCCGATGAATATGTGCCGCTGATCAACAGCCTGGTCTGTGAAACGTCCGACATCAACGGCGGATTTGACTGGTACTATGAATTGCCCATCCCCAATGGCATGCTCGATGGCATTGAACTGGGCATCATCGGGGCGGTGTTGAACGACCAGGTGTTCTCCCTTCCCAACGGTCTAACCCACCTGCTCACGCAGAGCGCCTTTGAAAACAACTATGGACGCTTGATGAAAGCTGTTGCGGAGTCGGATTACGGCCCGTTGCTTCCCATTCTGGCGCCGGGACTGGACACCGCCTTGTGCACGGTCCTCGCCGGTTTCATCACGGAAGGCGACGCCGTGACCTTCGATGCGGTCATGATGTTGGTGAATCTGATCGAAGACATCGGCGGTGATGCGCCCGATCCGGCTGACTTTAAGCGGCTTTCCTGGTACTACGGACCGGATTACGACGCGGACAGCGATGGATGCACCAACCGCCGGGAATATAACGCGTATGCGAGTGAATCCGCCGAGGCCTACATCGCGAACGCCTTGAATTGGTATCTTCACCCCGAAGATTGCGGAGAACCCGTCGAGGGCGAGGGTGGATCCGAAGGCGAAGGCATCCTCGAAGGTGAAGGCACTATCGAAGGTGAAGGCGCTATCGAAGGCGAAGGTGCTATCGAAGGCGAAGGCGTCCTCGAAGGCGAAGGCGCTATTGAAGGCGAAGGCACCCTCGAAGGCGAAGGCGTCCTCGAAGGCGAAGGCGTCCTCGAAGGCGAAGGCGCTATTGAAGGCGAAGGCGCCAACGATGGGATATACACCGCGGATCAAGACGGCAATTTCAAGATCAATGTTTCGGAGTTGCTGCGGGTGATCCAATTCTACAATTCCGATGGCTACCACTGCGATCCGGCGGGGGAAGACGGCTACAATCCCGGTCCGGGAGACCGTCAATCGTGTGGCTATCATGACACGGATTACAATCCGGCCGATTGGTACATCACGGTTTCGGAACTGCTGCGCGTGATTCAGTTCTATAACTCGAATGGCTACGCGTACTGCCCTGATGAAGGGACCGAAGACGGGTATTGCCCCGTGCCATTTTAACGATCGGAGAACTGGAACGGGCCGGGGCTTGGGCGCCTCGGCCCTTTTTGCATGTGCGCGCGCGATTCCCTTCATTGAATACGGCGCGCCTGTGTGCTAAAGTTCAGCCTTCACAATTCAACACACCCAAAAAAAAGGCAAAGAAATCACATGATTGGTTTTACGTTATCGGAGGAGCAGGAAGCGTTGCGCGCGCGGGTGCGCGAATTTGCGGAAAAAGAAATCAAACCCAAGGCGCGGGAATATGATGAGAACGGCACGTACCCCATGGACGTGATGAAACGCGCGTTTGAGCAGCAAATTATGAACGACAGCATTCCCAAAGCGTATGGCGGCCCCGGCTACACGAATCTCGAGGCGGCCGTTATTACGGAAGAGTTGGGGGCGGCCTGCATGGGCATGGGCACCAGCATCATGGCCAACTCGCTGGCCATCGCCCCGATTATCCTTTTCGGCAATGACGCGCAGAAGGAGAAATACCTGCGGTGGCACACGCGGGAGTTCCGCATCGCCGCCTTCTGCCTCACGGAACGCGACGCCGGTTCGGACGCCAGCGCCGCCAAAACCGTGGCCGTGCGCGAGGGCGATGAATACGTCATCAACGGCTCCAAGTGTTTCACCACCAACGGCGGCTATGCGGACCTGTTCGTGGTGTTCGCCAGCACGGCCCCCAGCAAAGGCCCGCTGGGCATGAGCGCGTTCATCGTGGAAAAGGGCATGGGCGTGGAAGTGGGCAAGGCGGAAAACAAAATGGGCCAGCGATCCTCGAATCAAACCGAAATGCACTTCAACAACGTGCGCGTTCCGGCGGAGAACATCCTTGGCCGGGAAGGCCACGGATTCAAGGTGGCCATGGGCACGCTCGACCGCACCCGCGCGGGCACGGCTGCGGGCGCGGTGGGCATCGCGCGGCGCGCACTCGAAGAAGCGGTGGCCTATGCCGGCGCGCGCATCCAGTTCGGCGCGCCCCTGATCAAGCAACAGGCCATACAGTTCAAACTCGCGGACATGGCGATCAAGGTGGAAGCCGCGCGCTTGCTGACGTGGCAGGCGGCGTGGCTCGCCGACAACAATATCCGGCAGAGCAAGGAGTCCGCCATGGCGAAATGCTTCGCGGGCGACATCGCCATGGAGGTTGCCACGGAAGCCGTGCAGATTCTTGGCGGAAACGGTTACTCGAAAGAGTATCCGGTGGAAAAACTCATGCGCGACGCCAAGCTCATGCAGATTTACGAAGGCACGCAGGAAATCCAGCGCCTCGTTATCGCGCGGGAAGTTGCCAAAGCCAAGTGACTTCATAGCGGTCCGGGCTGGAGTACGGTAAACAGGGAGATACGGCCATGGGACTGATTATCACGATGATTGGGTGCGCCTTGGGCGCGCCGGACGCCGCAGTGCCGGACTCGTATCTGCTGCGCGCCGTCAACGCTATGGAAGCATGCCGCGCGGACATTCCCGGCATGCGGGAGGCCGTCGAGGCCGCCGCCGACCGCCTGGCGAACGGCGGCCGTTTCTGGCTCGCGGGCCAGCCCTCGATGGTGAGTGAGCTCAGCGGACGTGCCGGCGGATTCATGATGGTGCGGCCTCTGGGCGATGCCACCCCCGCCGAAGGCGATGTAGTGATGTTTTTCCCGGAGGCGGGTTCCAACACCCTTCCGGGTTCCGCGCTGACCATCGGATTCGGCACGGAGCCGGTGCCGGGCATGGCCTATTCCTTCCTGAATCATGCGAAGGAGTGCGGCATTTCCCCCACCATGGCCAACGCGATCCCCGGATGGATTTTCACCGGCGAACTCATTGCCGCCCTGACACGGCGGGGCAAAATGCCGGTGATTTATGAAAGCATCGGGGCCTACGGCGGCAACGCCCGCATCGTGCAATACAAGAGCGGTGAAATTGCCTTTCACGACGACAAAACCGTGCCGCCCACGGCCTATGGCGTGATTGGCAATGATTTCGTGGACCGTATCACCGCCATGCTCCGGCGCGTGGAAAAAGAAGAGCGCGCCCGCTTGGTTCAAGCCGGCCGCTGGGCCAAGGAAGCCCATGCCAACGGAAAGAATTTGTTCATGTACAGCATGGGACATATCTTCCCGGACGAAGTCGGAAAAACCGATATCGGGAAAATGTACCGCTCCGGCGTCTGGAACGCGGGATTCCGCCACCCCAAACCGCAGGACACCTTTGCGGAAGGCGATCTGTGCGTATTGATCGGCTACCAGCATCCGCCGGATGATTTGCTGGAAAAGGCGCGGCCCGCCGGCGCGAAGGTGGTGTATACGGCGATGTTCGCGGACCGTGACTTCACCCAGGACTCCGGCGTCATCTGGATTGATCCCATGTGGAGCTGGCCCGACGCCTGTGTGCCGCTCGAAGGCTACGATGTGCCCCTGCTCGCCGCCTCGGGCATTGTCAACGGCGCCATTGCCTGGGAACTCTACCGCCTGAGCCGGTAATCATTGCAAGCCCGGACAGAAATTGTCCTCGCTTCCGGCGCAGTAATGATATCCGCCGGAATTGTAAAACTGAATCAACCGTAACAATTCCGAAAGCCCGATATGCCAGTCTTGTGGGCTGTAATCACTGGAATGCGGCGCACAACTTGTATCCC
>CAYXPO010000377.1:0-5329 GCA_964466925.1 uncultured Nitrospirales bacterium | reverse complement strand
GGCGGGCAATTGTTCCGGGGTGGCGATGCGCAGGGTGAGGGGATGTTCCGGGGCGAGCACGCAATAGGTGGCGCCGAAGAGCGTATCAGGGCGGGTGGTGAAAACCATGAAGGTATCATTGCTTCCGGCAATCTGGAATTGTACGTCCGCACCTTCGCTGCGCCCGATCCATTCCCGCTGCATGGATTTTATGCCTTCGGGCCAGTCGAGTTCGTCGAGGTCGGCCAGGAGGCGTTCGGCATAGGCGGTAATCCGCAGCATCCATTGGCGCAACATTCGTTTTTCGACAGGGTCGCCGGTTTCCACATATTTTCCGTCTTTGACTTCTTCATTGGCGAGGACGGTGCATAAGGCGGGGCACCAGTTCACGGGGGCTTCCACTTCGTAGGCCAGGCCGCGTTCGAAGAGCACCTTAAAAATCCACTGGGTCCATTTGTAATATTTTGGGTCGGTGGTGTTGATTTCACGGTCCCAATCATAGGAGAGGCCGAGCCGCTGAATCTGATCGCGGAAGGTGCCGCAGTTTTTATTGGTGACGATGGCGGGATGTTCGCCGGTGCGCACGGCGTGGCGTTCGGCGGGAAGCCCGAAGGCGTCCCAGCCCATGGGATGGAGGACATTGAAACCTTTCATCCGCTTGTAGCGCGCGATGATGTCGGTGGCGGTATACCCTTCGGGGTGGCCCACATGCAGTCCGTCGCCGCTGGGGTAGGGAAACATGTCCAAGACGTAATATTTTGGCTTGGCGTGGTCAATGGATACTTTGAATGTTTTGTTCGTCAGCCAGTAATTTTGCCATTTTTGTTCGATGGCCTGATGATCATACTTCCCGCTCGACATGCGCTACCGACCTCCACGTTGCTATATAGAGAGTGTTCCAAATGGGTTGAAAGGCGCATCATAGCATATTTCAATGGGGGCGGGGAAACCGCGGGGGGATTGCTTGAGGTGAAAAGGCTTGATAGTGAGCACGAGTCATTGACATTTTTAGGAAGCTAGGATAGAATAAATACAGATTGAATGGTCATGTGTATTTGGAGGTGGATAACATGAAAGGTGCGAGTGGATTGATTCCCGGCGGAGGGGCACTGGCCATGGTTCTTGTGGCGGGGGCATCGTTTGCGGTCCCTGCGTTTCATAGCGCGGACCAGAACCACGATGGGGCGATTAGCGTGTCGGAACTCCTGCGCGTGGTGCAATTCTACAATTCGGCGGGTTTTCATTGCCAAACGGACACGGAGGATGGGTACGCGCCCGGACCGGGAGCTATGGCGCCCTGTACGGCGCATGACAGTGATTATGCGCCGCAGGACTGGTGGATCAGCCTCAGTGAACTATTGCGGCTGGTGCAATTTTATAATTTGGGGGCGTATTCCCAGTGTTCCCGTCTGGCCGCGCCCACGGAGGATGGCTATTGCATCGGGAACGGGCGGAATGTGGTGTTGCTGTTATTGGACGCTTTACGCGAGGATCGAATAGGCGCTACGCGGAATGGCATTCCGATCACACCGTTTCTGGATACATTTGCCCAGCATGGCATTCGATTCACCCATGCCATTGCACCAAGCACGTGGACCCGGCCGTCTGTTGCGGGGTTGTTTAGCGGACGTTATCCCGGAGTCTTCAAGGCCACAATCTCGGTCCAACCCTGGGAACGATACGTAATTCCGAATAGTTATACGACCCTGGCGGAGTGGCTGGCAAACCAGGGATACGATACGTGGTTCGTCGCCGCCAATAATTTTATGAATGCGATGTATGGCTACCAGCAGGGATTCAACGTGACGCATACGATGATAGTGGAAGACTGGCCGGCACAATCGGTGACCAATCACGTTTTAAGCCGCATTGAGGAATGGCAGGAGCCTTTTTTCTATTACATCCACTATATTGACCCGCATGGCCCCTATGCCCCGCCGGCGGAATACCAGGCCATATTCGGACCGCAACCGGAGATTACCGGCAGTGATGCCATTGATTTGGCCCCGGAGAATTTCCTCGACTTTATCACGGATCTCTATACGGTTTGGGTAAAACACACCACGCCGCAATTCACGCCGTTGTCCGCCAATGGCATCGAGTGCCTGCGGTACCGCTATGACGCGGATGTGCGGTATTTGGACGCGGAGCTGGAACGGCTGATTGGCGCGATTACGGCGCGGTACCCGAATACGTATTTTGTGATTCTTGCGGACCACGGCGAGGAGTTGATGGAACGCGGGGTATGCGGACATGGGATTACCGTCTTTGAGGAGTTGATCCGGGTTCCGCTGATTGTCGCGGGCCCGGGCGTCACTCCGGCGGTAATCGAACATCCGGTGGAAACTCTGGGGCTGCTTCCGGCCTTGGCCACCTTGCTAAATCTTCCCGCCAATGCAGAATGGCAAGGGGCCAATTTTCTCCGTGATGACGGGAATACGCCCATTGTTACGCACATGCTCACCACCGATGCTTCCATCAACAACAAGGCCGAATCTATTACCTTGGGAAACATGAAATATATCGAGCATTCGTTTGTGGGTGTCCCGCAACTCTACAATTTGTCAACGGACCCTGGTGAACTTGTGAATCTTGCCTCTTCCGAACCGGAGATTCTGGCCCAAATGCAGGCACTTATGTTCTACTATCATCAGCATCTTTTTGACCGGTAGTGATGGTTCACGGCAGGGGAATTATGCTGGATTTTCCAAGAGGCCCCACCATTCAGAAAAGGCCTTGGCGAGCGGGCGGCGTTCCATATACTGGCGTGCTGTTTGACCCATGCCCCGGCGGCGCAGGGGATCGGTGGCCAGTTTCCGCATGGCCTCTTCCAGTTTGGCGGCATCGTCTCCCGGCACAATCAGGCCGGTTTCAAACGGAACCACGAGTTCGTCGGCGCCCCCTGAAACGGAGACGATGACGGGCAGGCCGGAGGCCTGCGCTTCCAGGACCACATCCGCAAAGGTATCGGCGGCCGCCGGATGCACAAACATATCGCAGGAGGCATAGAGCGTGGCGAGTTCTTCATCTGTCATCGCATCCAGAAAGGTGCAAGGCGTCTCTTTGAGCAGGTCCTGCATGGCGTCACGATAGGGCCCCCGCCCGGCAATGATCAAATGCGCCTGGGGGGTGTCTTTCGTCAAAGCCCGGAACGCTTCCGCCAGGAGGGGAAGATTTTTCTCCTGGGAAACCCGTCCGACGTAGAGGATGTGAATTGTTTCTTCAGAGGCATCAGGAATGGGTTTGCGCTTGGACGGATGGAAGAGTTCAAGGTCCACTCCGCGCGGCAATAGATGCAGTTTCTCCTTCGGCAGGCCCCGTTGTTTGAGGGTGGCCAAGGCAGCTTTGGAGGGTACGTAAATGCGGTCCATCTGGCTGTAAATCCAGAAGAGGGCGTTCCAGAGAAGTTCCTCGACATAACTGTCGGCCACGGCATAGTGCATATAGGCGGGAAAGGAAGTGTAGTACGTGCAGTAGATCGGCAACCGTAAAATGCGGGCGATGGCCAGGGCCGCCAGACCCACGGGCCCCGGCGTGGACACATGAATGTGAGTGAAGTTTTGTTCGTAGCAATAATTCAGCATTTCGAGGAAGGGCGGAAACCAGAGGCGTTGGTCTGGATAATCGGGAATGGCGTATTCGCCAACGGGAGTGAAACGATGGACGTTTTCTTCTTCGGTCAGACCTTCCGGTGCACAGGTGATGACGATGTAAGGCTTTTGGGTTTCGCGCGCCAGGCGGGCTTGACGCTGTACCCTCAGCGCCGCGCCGTTGATAGCATTATATGTGTCGGTGAAATGGGCGATGCGGATATCCGGTATGGAAGGGATGCCCTCAAAGCGCTTTCGCACGGCTTCGCCAAAATCCCGGCCCTGCTTGTGCAGCGAGAAGGCCACAAAGAAAGGGGCGAGCATGAAATAGAGCGCGCCGGCGGAGCCGATGCCGCTGAAGACGTCAAAAATGTGGGCGTTGACCAGTTTGTCCAGGAGTTGGGAACCGAATTCCATGAGGACGCGGTTGGACACCTGGTTGACCAGTGCGAACCATTTTTGTTCCATGGTTTCGTCATAGCCGGTGCTGTGCTGGGTGTATTCCAGCAGGTCGGGGTTTTGAAGCACGGCTTCGCTGGCCTCCCAGCGCAGGAGGTTGAGCAGGCTCAGGGGGCCGCCGGGATCGGGCTTGTAGCGCATGTACTGCCCCCAGCGGAACCAGAAACGGTCCATCAGGGATTCTTCCGTCCAGGGGCCGCGCTGGAGGGCGCGGTCCAGAAAACGCAGGAAGAGGTCCTGATTCACGTACTGATCGAGCTTAAACTTGCCTTTATAAAACTGATAGGCGGTTCCATACATGAAATGGGCGAGCATGGGGGGGGTGCCGGGGTGTTCCGTGACGGAGGCCCGGCCGTTTTGCACGCCGTCCCAAAACGCGGGCCAGTTTTCGGCATCCGCAACGTCTGTAAAGGCGCGCGCAAGATGGAGGGAACTGTGGTCATCCGAGCCGCCGATGCAATACTTTACCCAGGGTTCGGGGCCGATGGGGGCGAGGTTGTGCTTGTCGGCGAGGTTGGCGATGCGCGCGGGGGTGATAAGCTGCAGGATGCGCCGAAGGTCTTCATTGACATAGCCGGATTCCCCGCCATTGATTTCCAACACCTTGAAGAGCAAGAGAAGTTTTTCGAGATGCTTGAGGTCATAATATTCGCTTACCTTGAACAGCGGATGGGCCAAGGCGTGCGCGATGTTTTCCTGATTCAGGTACCGCACAAGGTCATACACGTTTTCCCGGAGTTGCTGGAGTTCCTGATGCTGCACCTCGTTTATGTGAAAGACCAATACGTGCAACTTGCATTGATCCTCAGGGAAGGCGGCCGTGACTTCTTCGCTGATGAAGGTATCGGGGAATTCCGCGATTTCCAGGCATCCTTCGATCTGATCGTGATCGGTGATGGTGACCGCCGTCATCCCCATGGATTTCAAAATGTGGTACACCGACTTGGGTTCGGTAAAGCTCTCGGGGCAGCCGATTTTCTCCATCAGCCAGAGCGACGGTTTTTTGGAAAATTTGGAGTGGCAATGCAAATCAACGCGCATGGATCAGGGACTCCACCTATTTCATGACCATATTACACCCGCACGTCGGACCGCGCGCCCAATTTGGCCGCAAAACGCTCCAACACGGGGTCAACTTCATTCGAGATGAATTCCACGACTTGTTCGGGGGCGCGGCCCACGAAGTCGCGCAGATTGAGAATCTTGTTCAATTCTTTGCGGGACATTTTGACAACGGGATCGCCCGCAAGGCGGTCCAACAAGTCGTTTTCACGGCCATGCTCCTTGACTTCCATGCCGGC
>CAYXPO010000376.1:691-5343 GCA_964466925.1 uncultured Nitrospirales bacterium | reverse complement strand
ATGTCACTACCGCAGGCTCACCGAACTCGATGCACTGGCCCGGCGGAACAATGTTCCCCTGATCACCGCCGCCGGGGCCATTCCCGGAGTGTCCACCCTGTTGATGGCACAGGTATTGCGCCATTTCCCCGAAGCCGCTGAAATAGATTGTTGCTGGGCGCAGTTCCGGCATGCCTATGCCGGGGCCGGCCTTGCCTCGGTGATGGGCGGCATCCTCGAAGCCACCGACCGTCCGGAGACCATGATTAAAGGGAAACTCTCCCCCATGGTTATCGGCCACTCCAGCCGGGAGTTCGACTTGCCGGGCGCCTTCGGGCGCAAACGCCTCCTTGAAGTGCCCACGATAGACAACCTTACCCTCCCCGCACGATTTGCCCTGCGGGAAATGCACACATGGTTTTACATGGGCGATCTGCCCACCTGGCTCCTGGGGATGGTGCGCTTCCTCCAACCCAATCGCCGTCCCTGGGCCTACCGGCTCATCGAGACCATTATGCGCCGCGTGAATGATCAAGAAACCCAAAAAGCTATTGCCAACAATGTGGGGCCCGAGGGCCTCTTATGGGTCGAAGCACGGAATCCACGCGAAACCAAATCCCGTAGCCTCCTGTTCCGCGACGGGGCCATTGCCACCGCCTGCCTTCCCGCCTATATCGCGGACCGCTATCTGCGCGGCCAATTCGCGAACACCGGGCTGCTCACGCCGCTCGGCCTTGTTGCCGGGGATGAACTGCCCGAAATAACCAAAGGGGCGGTCATCGAGTCAAATATGCAGTGAAACGGAAACCGTAGAGGAGACGTGATCATGAAATCCGCCCCAAAAGACATCATATGGGTTCTTTCCTGTTCGCTGCTCGCCGTCTGCGCCTGGGGGGCGGCGCAGACCGCCGCCGGCATAAACTGGAAGAATGAAGAGGGCCGCTGGAGTGCCGCGCGCGCCAAAGAATGGTACGCCAACCAGAAATGGATGGCGGGGGCTAATTTTGTACCCAGCACGGCCTCGAACCAGCTTGAAATGTGGCAGGCGGAAACCTTTGATCCCGAAACCATCGATCGTGAACTGGGGTGGGCCGCCGGCATTGGATTCAATGTCATGCGCGTTTTTCTCCATGACATGGCATGGAAGGCCGATCCCGCAGGCTTTGAAAAACGAGTCGATCAGTATCTCTCCATTGCGGACAAACACAGCATCCGCACCCTGTTCGTATTGTTCGACAGTTGCTGGAATCCGTTTCCCAAACTGGGACCCCAGGAGGAACCCGTCCCCGGCGTGCACAATTCGCGGTGGGTGCAGTCGCCGCATATTGATGTGCAAAAAGACCCCGCCCGGTATGATGAACTAAAACCCTATCTTACGGCGCTCCTGACACGATTCAAGGAGGATCCCCGCGTGTTGGGATGGGACCTGATGAATGAACCCGGGAACGGGAATGAAACGCAGGGTGAAAAGTGGCCTATCGAGGAAAAGAAGCGGGCACATGTTGTGCTGCTCGGGAAATTTTTCGATTGGGCGCGCGAAATCAATCCTTCCCAACCGCTCACGGCGGGTGTGTGGGCGAATATCGGGCCAAAACCCGATCCGCTGAATAAACTGATGCTCGAACGTTCCGACATCATCTCTTTCCATACCTATGCGCCGCTCCCCGAAACCCAAAAGATCGTGGAATGGCTGCAACAGGCGGCCCGGCCGCTGCTGTGCACGGAATACATGTCACGGGGAAGCGGTTCGACCTTCCAGACCATCCTGCCCTATTTCAAGGAGAAAAACGTGGCCGCCATCAATTGGGGGCTGGTGAGCGGACGTTCCCAAACCATCTACCCCTGGGATTCCTGGAAAAACCCGTACAAAGAGGAACCAAAACCATGGTTCCACGATGTGTTCCGCAAGGATGGCACGCCGTACGACGAAAAAGAAGCCGCGTTGATTCGACAACTTGCCGGGGCCGCCCGTTAACACCCCATGGTCCGTCTATACCGGCAATTCCCAGCCTTTGCGGTATTCCTTGCTGATTAACGCGTTGGCGGCGGCATCGTTCGTAATCTTCATTGCCTTGGTGTCATAGTCAATCTTTTTGCCCACACGGATGGCGATGGTGCCCATCAACACCATTTCCGCGAAGGGTCCGGCGTAATCGAAATTCGAACACGCGGGCGCGCCGCCCTTGCAGGCGTCCGTCCAATTGCGGTAATGACTGCTGCCTTCCACGCGCGGCAACGTCGGCTCGGGCATCTTGTAGTCTTTCATACGTTCATCCGGCAGAAGCCGCGGCAGCCCGCCATATTCTCCCGCCGTCAGAAATCCTTGGTCCCCGATAAACAGTGAACCATTTTCCCCGTCGCCAAGCTCCTGGTCCGCAGGGATGCCTTCCGGGCGTTTGGGTTTGTTGCCGTTGTCGTACCAATAAATATCCACCGGCGGCATGGTTCCGCGCGCGGGAAAACTATACTTCACCGTCGCATACACCGGATACGTCAGATCATTCCGGCCTTCCGAGGCCACAATTTCCGCCGAGTACGTTTCCGCTTCGCCCAGTTTCATCGCCCAGAACGCCGGGTCCATGATGTGGCAGCCCATGTCGCCCAGCGAACCGCACCCATAGGCGAACCAGCCCCGCCATACATGCGGATGATATCCCCGGTTGTACGGGCGCATCGGCGCGGTGCCCGTGAACAAGTCCCAATCCAGCGTGGCCGGGACGGGCTGTTCCGGCAGCAATTCCTTTACGCCCTGCGCCCAGCGGCCCTGCGGGCGGTCCGTCCAGATATGCACCTCTTTCACATTGCCAATCGCTCCGGACCAAATCATTTCACACACCTCGCGCACGCCCCGGCCGCTGTGGCCCTGATTCCCCATCTGCGTCGCCACCTTCATCTCCCGCGCGGTCTTTGTCAGCAGCCGCGCTTCCGCCACCGTGTGCGTGAGCGGTTTCTGCACATACACGTGCTTGCCCAGCTTCATCGCCAGATACGCCGCGGGCGCGTGCGTGTGGTCCGGGGTGGTAATGGTGACCGCGTCTATCTCCTTCCCCATTTCATCAAACATTTTCCGGTAGTCTTTGTATTGTTTCGCGCCCGGGAGCCGCTTGAACATGTCCGCCGCGCAATTCCAGTCCACATCGCACAACGCCACAATGTTCTCGCGGGAAACCGAGCTGATGTCCTCGCGGCCTTTCCCGCCCACGCCAATTCCCGCGATATTCAGTTTCTCGTTCGGCGACAGTTTATTGGGCACCACTTTCGCCGTGTTTGGCTTGCTCGCACACCCCGCAAGCGCCGCCGCCGTGGTCGTCGTGGCCGCCAAAAACGCCCGCCGTGAAATCATCTGCTTTTTCATTCTGAACTTCTCCTGCTACCGTAAATTTCCGCACCGTTGCCTATCGTGAACCGTAATCGCACCCCACCGCAGTGCATGCGCTCCAACGATGAGGCAGGCCACGCCGTTAGCGTTGAATAACGCGAGCAATTCGCCGAAGCCGGGCTGTATTTCCATCCCGTTGTTTCCGCAACAATTCGACGGCCTCGGCACGTTCCGCGGGCGGGCGCGACAACCCGTATTCGCGATTCCGGGCGGTCTCGTTCCCGTTGCGCAAGCCGCCTTTTTCAACCACTTTCTCGATCATGGCGTTCCTGCGCTCCACACAAGGCATTCACTATACTCGCGCGATTTTTCGTGTTCAACAGGGCCGCGGATTTCGTGGAAGGGGACACGGAACAATAAACGGGGTGTGGAGGCCCTGGCCCAATTGTTTTTTCAAAGAGGATGAAACCGTTACACTACCTTCCATGGATGAACAAGCCTCCCTGGATAAACTGCTGCGTGAAGTGCGGGCCTGCCGCCGGTGCGAAAAACAGCTCCCGCTGGGCCCCCGGCCCGTGCTGCGCGGCCGCGCTTCCGCGCGCATGTTGATCGTGGGGCAGGCCCCGGGAACCAAGGTTCATGCCACCGGCCTCCCCTGGAACGACCCCAGCGGCGACCGTCTCCGTGCCTGGCTTGGCTTGGACCGCGACACCTTCTACGACGAATCCCGCATCGCCATCATCCCCATGGGGTATTGTTACCCCGGCCGCGATCCACGGGGCGGTGATTTGCCCCCCCGCCCGGAATGCGCCGAATACTGGCTGGACCGGCTATTGGCCCGCCTCCCACATATCGAACTGACCCTGCTCATCGGGGGGTATGCCCAGCGGCATTACCTAAAGACCCGCCTAAAAAACAGTTTGACAGAGACCGTCCGGGCGTGGCGGGAGTATTTGCCCGCCTATATCCCCGCCCCTCACCCCTCGTTTCGCAACACCTTCTGGCTTCGCCAAAACCCCTGGTTCGAGGCGGAAATAGTGCCCTATATGCGCAAACGGGTCCGGCAACTGCTCTGAAGTACGGATGGGAGCAAACCTCCGCGCCTTCTCATCCAATCGGTGGCCCTCTGTGCAATCTGGGGAAGATAGCTACTGTAAAATCCGCCCTTTTCCCTGATACCCGGTACCCGGTCTCAAAACACGTGCAGCCCCCCGAAGCCCGTATACTAACGAACATAGAAGAGGTGAATGCAGTTTAGTGACAGGATTTCATCTCATTGGTTGCTTCTCCTGCGCCCCCGGCGCAGGTGAATACCTTATGCCACGCCGCCAAACCGTGAAACGCCATGAGGGCG
>CAYXPO010000376.1:0-681 GCA_964466925.1 uncultured Nitrospirales bacterium | reverse complement strand
ATGCTTTCTTTGACGGTTTACGCCTTGCCGATGGATTCGCGGTGCGCCCAGACCTTCTCGAACGCCTTGATGTATTGCTCCACCAATTCGGGCTGTTCGGAGGTGAAATACGGCATCAATATCGCCGTGCGGTTGATTTCATCGCAGCCGGGCACGGAGCCTTCCGCCGGCAGCACCGGCATGTGCCGCCACCATTTCTCCTCGCTGAACATCACAAAGGAGTGCACCAGGGTCCAGTTGTATTCACTGACCTCGACCCCTTCGGCCTTTAACGCCTTCACGGCGGCCGCGCGCGACATCCCCGCCTTGGCTTCATCAATGAACATGATGTTCTTGGCATAGAAGACGCGCTCGGCATCGGGCCGGACATATTGCGCGGTTAGGCCCGGCAGTTGCGTGAGGCGCTCGTTCATTTTTCGAATCTGCGCCACACCCGCCTTGTTGCGTTCATCGAGGCTTTCCAATTGAACCTTGGCCAAGATGGCGGCTATCGGATGGATGCGCAGCTTGGAGCCCAGCGCGGTGCCCTGGTATTTGCGGTAGGGGCTGTCCTGCGGGAAGGTATTGGGCAAATCATAGTTGCCGTAGGTGACGGCGCGCTCGAAATCGCCCCGCTCCTTATACACGCCCATGCCGCCTTCGATGGCGGGCAGCGGTTTCGAGGTTTGCAGGCTGAATCCG
>CAYXPO010000375.1:0-5348 GCA_964466925.1 uncultured Nitrospirales bacterium | reverse complement strand
CAGGAGGAAGTGGACCTGCTCCTGAGTGCGGTGTCGGAAGGCGAAATTGGCGAAGCGGAGGAGAAACCCGAAGCGGAAGAGGAACTCCACCTCGTAGCCTACGATTTCCGCCGTCCGGAACGCGTTTCAAAAGAGCAGTTGAAGGGTCTGCAAAGCCTCTTTGAAGCGTTTTCCCGCGAGGTCAGTATTTTGTTGCCGCCCTTTCTGCGCACGGTGGTGCGGGTGGATTTGACCTCAATAGACCAGCTTACCTACGACGAGTTCATTCTCTCCGTGGCGCGGCCCACCTCCCTTGCCATCATTAACATGGCCCCGTTGGAAGGCAACGCCATCCTTGAACTCAGCCCTTCCATGGTGTTTCCGATTGTGGACCGGGTGCTGGGGGGGAAAGGCTCCACATTGCCCGAACCGCGGGAGTTGACGGAAATTGAAGACCGCATTATCCAGCGCATAGTGATTATGATGCTGGATTGCCTGAAACGTTCCTGGGAACAGCTTATTGAATTTGACATGAGCGTGGTCCAACAGGAAAATGATCCGCTCATAGTGCAAATTGTGGCCGGCAGTGAAATGGTGATCCTTGTGGGATACGAGGTCCACATCGGCGAGAGCGTGGGCACCATGGATTTTTGCATCCCGCTGATGGTGCTGAATCCCATTTTGGACCAGATATCGCAACAGGCGCATTTCTCCCGCCGCATGAACCCGGACGTGGCGAAAGTCATGCGGCAGGCGCTTGGCCGGTTGATTATGAAGGCGGAAGTGCCGCTTGACGCCGTGCTGGGGCACGCGCGGCTGACCGTCCAGCAAATTGCCCAATTGCAGGTGGGTGACATCGTGCAACTGGACAGTTCGCCCTTTGAACCCATTGATGTGGAAGTCGGCGGCGTGCGCCGGTATGAAGCGGTGCGCGGACGGCGCGGCGAACAGAGCGCCATTCAACTGGCGGCCATACTACGGGAATAGGAAAAACGGCAATGAACCCGAACACCGCAACACTAATAGTGGATGGATTCCTGCGCGGCGCATTTGACGTGTTCAATGCCATGCTGTCCCTGCCTTTCGACTTTTCGGCCGAAGCGCCGCAGCCCTTCTCCGGGGTCCTGGCCGATCAATATCCCGTGGCGTTTCAGGGCCGCATAAAAAACAACCTTGGCCAGGTCGTGCTGCTGTTTGCCACCGCCGATGCGGCGCGTTTCGCCGCCACTATTATGGAGACGGAGCCTTCCACCACCGATGCCCTGACCGAAGAGGATATTGCCGCCTTGCGTGAGGCCGCGGGCCCCACCCTGGGAGGCGGCGTGTCAAACCTCATGGAACGTTTTGGGCGCGGCGTCGAGCAACTTGATGTTGCACAAATAGCCGCGCCGGTGACCGCGAATCAACTGACGGACTTCCTTGGCGCCAACGCCGTGGCCTGCCTGTTTTCCTTTACCGGCGGGGACCTGTCCGGAAAGGGTGTGTTCGCCTACAGTGAAAGTATGGAAAAAATGGCGCCTGAAGGCCTGCAACAATCCGCCCCCGTCCCGCCCACCCTGAGCCCCAACGAAATGGCCGACATATTGAGCGGCTTTGAACCGGCGCCGGAACCGCCCAAGCCCGCCCCCCCCGCCCGCGCCGGCCATGAAAACATGGATATGGTGCTGGATATCCGGCTTGAGGCCACGGCGCGGCTGGGCCGTGTCCTAATGCCCATCGGCGATATCCTCAATCTCGGGCCCGGCTCCATTATCGAGGTGGGCCATCTGGTGGATGAACCCATCGATCTCCTCATTAACGACAAACTCATCGCCCGGGGCGATGTGGTGGTGGTGGACGAAAAATTCGGCCTGCGCATCACGGAAATTGTCAGTCAACAAGCACGCATTGAAAGTTTACGTTGAACGGCGATACGGAAAAAAATCTTTGGATTCGGTATAAGGAGCAGGGCGACGAAGCCGCCCGCGATGACCTTATCCTGCAGTACATCCGCGTGGTGCGGTTTATTGCGGGGCGCATGGCCATTCATGTCCCCTCCAGCGTGGAGATGGACGACTTGGTCAGTTGGGGCATTATGGGGCTCCTGGACGCCCTGGAAAAATTCGATCACACCCAGGATATCAAGTTCTCCACCTACGCCTCGATCCGCATCCGGGGCGCCATTATCGATCAAATCCGCTCGCTCGACTGGGCCCCGCGCTCCCTGCGCGCCATGGCCCGCAAGGTCGGCGCCGCCAAAGACAAGCTGCGTCATGAACGCGGCCATGAACCGTCCTGCCTGGAAATCGCCGAGGAATTGGGCACCACCGAAGAGCACGTGGAAGAAACCTATGCCCAGTTGCAGACGGCCCAGGTCCTTTCCCTGGATGACTACCTGCCTTCGGAAGACGAACCCCAGGAAGGGCGGAAAAAAGACATCACCACCAACGTCATGGCGCCCAGCCCGAGCCGCATTGCCGAACAACGCGAACGCCGCGACCGCCTGGTCACCGCCATTCTTCAACTACCCGACCAACAGCAAAAAGTGCTAAACTTGTACTATTATGAGGAACTTACCCTGAAAGAAATCGGCCTCGTTCTGGAGGTGTCCGAATCGCGTGTCTGCCAGATTCACAGCGCCGCCATGAAACGATTGCGCAAGGTGGTGCAGCAAGAAGAAGGGTGAGCCGCGGGTATGCCACAGCCCATTGACCCAAATACCGAACTGGCCCGGGTGACCGCCGTGGAGCGGATTCAGCAGGCGGTGGACCGCGCTTCGCTGGCGGCCCAGGCGCGCAATGCTTCGGAAGCCGCCCGCCAGCAGGTGAATGTGGAATCGCAAGTGGGCCAGACCATGCCGAAGAATGATCGGGTGGAAGAAGAATTGCGCCGCAAAAATCCCTTTCTGGGCAAACGGCGCCACAAGGAAGGCGAGGCCCCGCCGGAGGAATCGGCGGAAGCGGCTTCCGGCCGCGCGTCCGTCACGGAACGGCATCGCCTTGCGGAAGGCGAAGAAGGCCATCAACTGGATGTCACGGTGTAGTGTGGCATCCATCGGAACGCCGAAATGCAAACTATAGTCATGAGCGCGCTGATAGGCTTGGCCCTTATCGCCATGGCCTGTTTTTTGCTGCTGATTGTGCTGTACAACCGTAATGAACGGAAGCAGCGCCTCCGCCTCGAACAAACCAAGGCGGACATTGCGGACATGGCGCTGTTGTTTGAAACCATGCGCAGCGTCATCACGCAGCAAAAAGCGCTGGCGAAAGAATTCAACCAGGAACTGGAAAAGAAAGTATCGCAGGTCAAGCAAGTGCTTGCGCAGAGCATGGCGAAAAACGAACGCCTGTATGAACAGCAGCAGGATTTGGCGAAGCAATTGCTGGAGGCCAAAACCGATCTCCAGAGCCTGCAACGGCAAATCACCCATATCCAGGAACGCCCCGCCCCGGTTTCCCCACAGGTTCCTGTGCCTGAGCCGGCAGCGTCTGTGCCGCCGACCGCGCCCCCGCGCGGGGAAGAACCCCTGGTAATAAAAACGCCCGTTCCTCCACCTGCCCCCGCAGTTCCGTCCTTGCCATCGGCCTTTGCGGATTGGGGCGGTTTTGAGATGGCGGAAACGCCCGAACCGGTGGTGCTCAATGCCAAGCCGGAAAAGAGTGCTGAACCCCAAGAGGACTCCGAAACGGCGCGGGCCGCCTTTCGCGCGTTGCTTGATTTGATTCCCGCAAAGCACGCCCCCGTGGCCGCCCCGCCCACCGCCGAACCGCCCGCCGGTGATGGCAAGATAACGCGTTCGTTGCAGCAGCGTGTCATTGAATACAGCGAAGCGGGCATGAACATCCCTGACATTGCGCGGGAATTGGGGGTGGGCAAGGGTGAAGTTCGGTTGATGCTCAGCCTCGCGCGGCAAAAGCGGATATAAACATGAAACGGCGGCGGTTTCAGGGCGCGCCACGCAAGCGTCCGAACGCCCTCACGGGGAAATGCCCATGATCCCCCAGATAAATACAGTCCCGTTGCAGAACATCCATGGGGAAACCTTGCGCCCGGGACAGGCCTTCGAGACCGTGGTGCGGGTGCAGGGGGATAAACTGCTGCTGCAACTGGGCGCGGCGCGTGTTGCCTTGGACCCTTCGGTGGAATTGACCCCGGGTGAGACGGTGCGGGTGGAAATTTTGGGAACTGCGGCCAAACTCCAACTGCGCATTTCCCCCGCAGCTGCTCCCGCCGGGCCCGCTTCCCAAACCACCGCCGCGAACACCCTGATGGCCTCCGTGCTTGAGTCCCTGGGCGCGTTGCCGTTGGCGGACGCGGCCCCCGGGCTTATTCCCGCATATCTGCCTCAAACCACACAGGCGCTTCAACAACTCTTCGCCTTGTTTCTCTCGCGCGGCACCTTGGGTGCGGATGTGGAACAGCTTGCCGCGTTGCTGACCCAAGCCTCCGCCCAAGGCGCGGTTCCGGCCCATCTCGCCGCACAATTCAGTGCATGGGGGGCGCAATTCGCCGCCGCGGAAGCCGGCGGCCTGAAGAATCTGCTGGAGCAGCTTGGCGGCAGGCGTCCGCTGGAGGCGCGGCTTGCCTTGGCCCTGCAAACCGGGGCGTTGGATGCCGCCTTGGAATCGTTATCCCAGGATGTGCAGGTGCAATTGGCGCAACTGCGCGAACTGGAACCGCTGCGGGCATGGCTCCGGGAGAATGGGCAATTACGCCATTTCGACGCCATGGCGCAACGGGTGATGGAGAGGTTTTCCGGCGGACAGATTCAAAATTTGCGCGGGCTGGAACAACCCTATTTGTTCGTCGAAATTCCCCTGCCGCCCGGCGGCGATTTACGGCATGCCCAAGTGCACTTTTTCGGCGAGGGTTCCGCCAAAGGGAAACCGTTTGATCAAAACAACTCCCTGGTGGCGTTCGATCTCAGCACCACCCGGCTCGGCGATTTGTGGATTACGCTTCAGGTGACCTCGGGCCGGTGCGCGTGTCATCTCAGGGCCACCACACCCGAAATTGTGAATGCCCTCAAGGAGGCCTCCGGCGCGTTGGCGGATTCCCTGGCGAACGCGGGGTATCCCGATGCGCACATCACCGCTTCCTTATGGGACGGCGACCGCCTCCGGGCGGCGGCCGGCATGATGCGCCGGTTTTCAGGACTTGACGTGAAATTATGAAACGTGAAAAACCCAGAAAAGCCGTGGCCCTCCGCTATGACGCCCAGGAGGATTCCGCGCCGCGTGTGATTGCCAAAGGACAACGGTTAATCGCCGAAAAGATCATCGCCGTGGCCAAAGCGCACGGCATCCACGTTCACGAAGACCCCGACCTCGTGGCCGTCCTCTCCAAACTCGATCTTAATATCACCATCCCCGAAACCCTCTATCAGGCCG
>CAYXPO010000374.1:1703-5349 GCA_964466925.1 uncultured Nitrospirales bacterium | reverse complement strand
GCGCGATGGAAAACACGGATGGCAACGATGCGGCGGCGTCTTCCCCGGAACAGGATTCCAAGCAGGGGAGCATGCGGATTGTAGGGGTCGATCCCATAGAAGCACCCCCGCCCCCCTCCATTTTAGTCAACGGCGATTTTCAGGATTGGCCCGCGGGCGATCCCGCCCCCAAGGGATATCAACCGCCCAGCCCCAAATATTCCGTTATCATGCGGAAACCGAAAAATGACGGGGGATTCGAGGTAAAGCAAACCTGGACGGAAAGCGATTACGCAAAGGCGTCGCAGGACCGCTTTGGCGTTTTTGTGGAGGTGAAGCCCAATACGCGGTATACCTTGGAGGTAACCGCCGAAAATCCTGAAAAAGCCAATGCGGAAATCGTCTTGATGGCGCAAACGGAAGATAAGAAACGAAACCTTTTGGCCAATCATGTGGTTACCATTAAAGCCTCATCGCCCGCCACCACGTATTCCAATGTCTTTGAGACCGGCCAGACCACCCAGGTGCTGATTATTACAGGGCATTGCGCGAATGAGCCCCTTCCCGCAAGCGTTGTATGGCGTAAATTCGCCGTGCGCCCGGTGGAATGACGGGGCGCCTTACCGGGCCGTCTCAACGGGCAACGGTTTTCGCGCTTTGACAATCAACTCCGCGCCTAGAATATAGGCATGATCTTCAAGGGTGAATCCCAGGCGGTCCAGATGGTGTTTCAGCCGGGCAAATGAGTAGTGCGTAATGTGCTCATCCGCGTACCCGGAAGGCTTCAGGTGGCCATACAACCATTCGATAATCGGCCACTGCCACCGGCCATAATCCGGCGTGCCCAGGATCAAGAGGCCTCCGGGCTCAATGCACCGGGCCAGTTCATCAAACAGCGCTTCGCTCTCGGAGACGTGCTCGATTACTTCCGAAGAAATCACCACGTGAAAACTGGCGTCTTTGAAAGGCAGGGCGAAGGTGCTGGCCTGCACCAGTTTTCGCCCGGGCCGCCGCATGAAGCGCAACTTCCGGACCAGAACATCCATTCCGATGATTTGGGGCGCCCCCTCCAGGATTTGCGTGGAACCGCATCCGGCATCCAGCACGCGCAAGGCATCCCCCAGATAGCGCAGGATGATGTGATAGCGTTTCCGCTGCCAATAGCGTTGCAGGGGGATGAATCCGTTGAAGGCGCGGGAATCATAGTCGGCGCTGTCAATGCTATTGCGCAATTTCCACATTTTATAGAGCACGTTTAGATAATCAATGCCGAATCGAATCAAACGCGCATGGGTTTTCCCGTGGCGGCGCGGGAGGTAATGAAAGGGGATTTCCTTCACCCGGTAACCTTCGCAAAACGCCTTCACCAGGATTTCCTGCAGAACCGCGTAACTGCTGAATTGGAGGTTCAAGGCGGCCACCGCTTTTCGCCGGTAGAGGCGGAATCCGCTCGACAGGTCATGCACGGGAATATCGAGTATACGGCGAAAGACACGGTTGAGAATACCGCTGAGAATCTTGCGGGACCAAGGCATGGCCCCGTATCCCTGCGGCACATACCGCGAGGCAATCACGATCTCGGCCTGTTCACGCATCTCGTAGAGGTATTTGAGGATGGCGGGATGATGGGAAAGGTCGGCGTCAAGGGTGATGATGTAATCGGCGTCAATATCTTCAAAGGCCGTCTTAATGGCCCCCCCATATCCGGTGCCCCGCTGTTGAATGACGTGTGCGTCCAGTTGACGGGCCACCGCGGTGGTATCATCCTTGGATCCGCCGTCAATAACGTACACCTCGGCAGGCACGGCCATTTCCCGCACCACGGTCCGGATTTGGGGGAGTAACAGTTTCAGATTCTCCCCTTCATTCAGACACGGTATGGCGATGGCAATGCTTTCCATTAAAATAGCTCGTGTTGCTGATGGTGCTGCGGCAAGGCCAGTCCGAAATGCCGGTAGGCGAGGGGGGTGGCAACCCGGCCTTGGGGGGTGCGTTTCAGGAATCCGATCTGGATGAGATAGGGCTCATGTACTTCCTCCAGGGTTTGGCGTTCTTCACCAACGGCCACGGAGAGCGAGGACAGGCCCACCGGACCTCCGGCGAATTTTTCGATCACCGTGGTGATGATGAGGCGGTCCATGTCGTCCAGTCCCAGTTCATCAATGCGCAGGAGGCGCAAGGCCGCGTCCGCCACTTCTCGGGTAATCACCCCGTCGCCCTTCACCTGAGCGAAATCACGCACGCGGCGCAGCAGGCGGTTGGCCACGCGCGCCGTGCCACGCGACCGCGCGGCAATTTCAAGGGCTCCGTCCTGCTCGACGGGGACATTCAAAATGCGGGCCGAACGGAGCAGAATGGTTTCCAACTCCTCCGGGGAATAAAACTCGAACCGGCAGGTGTCGCCAAACCGGGCGCGCAAGGGGGGCGTGAGCAGCCCGGAACGCGTGGTGGCGCCAATGAGCGTGAAGGGCTTTAGGCCGATTTTCATGGAACGGGCCGTGGGTCCCTTTCCAAGCATGATGTCCACCTCGAAATCTTCCATGGCGGAATACAGGGTCTCTTCGACGGGGTGGTTGAGCCGGTGGATTTCGTCTATGAACAGGATGTCGAATTCCTCCAGACTGGTGAGGATGGCCGAGAGATCGGCCTGACGCTCGATGACGGGCCCCGCGGTCTGCTTGATGTCCACGCCCATTTCGTTGGCCAGGATGCGGGCCAGGGTGGTTTTTCCCAAGCCCGGCGGGCCGCTCAATAACAGGTGATCCAGCGGTTCCTTGCGTTGTTTGGCCGCCTGAATCGCGATGATCAGTTTTTCCTTCAACGGTTCCTGGCCCGGAAAATCCTGCAACCGTTGCGGGCGGATTTGTTCATCATAGGCGCTGTCGTCTTCAAACGGGGTTGGGATGATGTTCGCGTCAATGGGCATTTATTTCACCCTCGCCATCGAACGCAACGCCGCCCGGACCACGTCTTCGTCGCGCGCCTCCGCCCCCAATTCTTTGCGCGCCGCGGCCGCCGCCTTTTTGGCTTCCGCGGGGGTGCAGCCCAGCGAGATCAGCGCCTCATACACGTCGTCGCCTTCCATCGCGGTTTCCGCCGGTTCCGTTTCACCGAGAATGGCGCTCAATTCAGGGGTTTGCCCCCACTTGGTTTTCATCTCGAGCACTACGCGTTGTGCCAGCTTCTTGCCCAGCCCCGGCACGCGGGTGAAGGCTTTTACATCATTCTCGAGGATGGCGCGTCCGCATTCCTGCACCGGCAAAACGGATAGGATGGAGAGGGCCGCCTTGGGCCCCACGCCACTAATGCCGAGGAAGGTGGTGAACAACGCACGCTCGTCCTCCCGCAAAAAACCGAAAATCTTGAACATATCCTCGCGGATGTGACAATAGGTGAGCAGCGTGACCTCCTGATTCGGCACGAGCTTCCGGAACACACTTTCCGGCACATACACCTCGAAACCGACCCCGCCCACGTCCAAGGCCACATACTCCGCCGTCTTGGCGGCCACCGTTCCTCGCAGAAAAGCAAACATTATTGCGCGTTACCTGTCACCTTGTTGTTCCGTAAAATGACTCCAGGGAGATTCTAAAGCAAAATGCCCGCCATTTCCATAGTTCCGTTCCCGAATTTCAATTTCTTGCGCATATGGGGGTCTGATTCGTAT
>CAYXPO010000374.1:0-1693 GCA_964466925.1 uncultured Nitrospirales bacterium | reverse complement strand
GCCTATTTGGAGCACGATGCATGATTGAAACGGGATATGTGGATTATTTTTCGATTCTCGGGCTGACGGAAGACTGCAAGCCGGGCGAAGTCCGCAAGGAATACAAGCGCTTGATGAAGGACCTCGTGATGGAGATTCACCGGACGAAACTGACCGAGGACAAGCGCGATAGATTTCTGTTGAATATGGCCCAACTGAATGCGGCGTTTTATATTCTCCGGGACAATGAAAAGCGGGAGCGGTATGTGGCCGACCGCAAGCAGGTGATGGATTTGGAGGAGGAGTGGCGGCAAACGGCGGAAACAAGTCCGGAGAAGGCCGATGCGTTGCGGCGTGGTTTTGACGGCGCCCTGCGGCATTTCCTGTCCACCTACCTGGAGGAACTGATGCTGGAGGCCGGCCGCGACCCGGAATGCGTGGAGGCCAGCAATTGGGACCCCTACCACGAGCGGCACGCCAGCCGCATCCTCCGGCAATACCGGCAGCGCCTCTATCATGAAATCCATGAACGGCTCCCGTACTACGACGTGACCAAGCCGAAACTGGATTGGGAAGAACGCGCGCGCACGGTGGCGCGGCTGTTGGCGGAGGGGGTGCATTCATGAGCAAGCGCAAGAATGCCGATGCCAAAACGCCGGTGGACCAAGCCACCATTGATGCCTGCCTGGCCAATGTTGTGGCGGAAGGCGATATTGTCAATTTCCGCTTTCTTTTCGTTCCGTATTCCCCCTTGCGGGACGATTCGACGGAGAATATCGAATCGCCCAAGTACGCCTATCTGTTTCCGGAAGACGAGGAGGCGCCCCGTTACCGCGAAGCCCTGGGGCTGGTGAAGCAGGTGGAACTCCGGGCGCATGTCAAGTCGCAGCTTCAGAAGAAGGGGCCGGCGCAGTTGCCTTCCGAACTGTTGTTGATGTTGGCGGACAACGCGGTGCGGCTGGGCAAGTGCACCGCCGCCGCGCAGGCCTATGAATTGTTGCGCATCCGCCGCCGCATGCAGGAGGAATTTTTTGTGCAGGCGGACAAGGCGCTGGATGAAAACAACCTCCCCTTGGCGGTCCATGGGTATATCATCGCCACGGGCCTCGACTATGATTACGCGGCGTTCCCGGAACCGCTCCCGGCGGTGCCGAATTATCAAGTGCGCGCGCTGATGCTGCACGCGGAATATCCCAAGCGCCCCGAAGACTGCGTTGCCCTTCAGCCGCCGGAGGTGCACACTCAAATCGCGCTCTCCTACCTATTGCTGGATGCCGAAGCCGCCGCCCGGCTGGAATCCCGGCCGTTGGAACAGAAACTGGAGTTCGTGGAGCGGCTTGTACGCCAGCGGGACCCGGCATGGGACGCCTTTGTGGCGCGCTATAAAGCGGCCTGCGGGCTGGTCGATCAATTTGCCCGGAAAATCGAGCGCGAAGCCAACCGGGCCGAGGGGGTCACCACGCTGGCTGCTGAAATTGAAGCGCAACTCGACGAAACCGATCCGAAGGCCATCCCGGCCGCCCTGCTGGGGCGGGATATTCCCAACGGCGAATGGTGGCAGTATTTGAAGGAATTGGCGTATGAGCATCCCGCCGCCGCGCTTTTCGTGGGGCGCCAGGCCATTTCAAAAGACACCGAAATCATTATGCCCAGGCTGTTGAAAGAGTCGCCGCTTGCGTTGCGGCTGGGCATCGGTTAACCTGTCAACATCCGT
>CAYXPO010000373.1:0-5357 GCA_964466925.1 uncultured Nitrospirales bacterium | reverse complement strand
TGCCCTTCAACGGCACCCTCGCCTTCAAGTTGACCTTCGGCAATGCCTTCTTCAAGGCCTTCCCCTTCGGTCTGCCCTTCTTCAACGCCTTCGCCTTCCATTTCTCCTTCGATCATCCCTTCTTCCGCGCCTTCCCCTTCGAGTTGACCTTCATCGGCCCCTTCGCCTTCAAGTTGACCTTCCAACAGGCCTTCTTCAACGCCTTCCCCTTCGAGTTGACCTTCGGCAACGCCTTCGCCTTCGAGTTCTCCTTCGATCATCCCTTCTTCCGCGCCCTCCCCTTCGGTCTGCCCTTCCTCGGCCCCTTCGCCTTCCATCGTGCCTTCCACAATTCCTTCACCCTCACCAGCACCTTCTCCTTCCACCGATCCTTCTTCACCGCCTTCCAACATCCCCTCCCCGTCGCCTTCCACAACTCCTTCGCCTTCGCCTTCCGAAAAACCCTCCCCGCTCCCTTCCATAATCCCTTCGCCTTCCTCCGAACCCAAAATGAGCGCAAAATCGGTAACATGGTAGTTAACGGGCACATTGGAGACTTCGTGAATTTTCATTACAGCGGCGCCGGCAAAAGAAGGTGCCAGCATGCAGAGAGCGAGCAGCAGCAGAAAAACACGCGCCGGGCAATATTCATAATTCCGCCGAATTCGGATCGGGCAAGAAAGCGGCCCCATGCGAAAGACTCCTTTGTCCCTATGCCATTTGTTTTCCAACGCACACCACGGCACGATATTTTTTAGTATAACACAAACGAGAGAATCCCGTTTTTCACGATGAATGCACTTTTCACATCCATGTGTGCTATGCTGTACATTGCATCCAACAAAGGAGGCGCAGCATGAGGAAATTCGCGCTTTTCATGCATTTTACGGGGGTGGGATTGGCCCTTTCGGCCAATGCGCTGCTGGGATATCTGTTTTTAACCACCGGGCGGGGCAGTTTTTGGCTGGGCACGCTCCGGGCGTCAACGGAACGGTATTACATTCCAGGGCTCGCCATGGGATTGGCGGTGGCCGTGGGCGTCCCCGTATTCCTCCTGAGCGGGCTGCGCTTGGCGCAGTTGTTGTTTCCCGGCAACAAGTGGCTTTCCCGGCGGACATGGGTGCGGGCCTCCAGCAATGCCGTATTGTGCGTGGTGTTGCTGGCCTTTCTGGCCCATCTGCCCGAGAACGATCTTCTCATGGACCCGGTGAAGCGTTTGGCCCGGTACATTACCGGCGATACATCCGCGGACGCCCCCAAGATGGAGTTGCGCAGTGACGCGGAAATGGAATTCCCCGCGCTGCCCTATGTGGCGGAACCCGACCCGCTGGGAGCCTTGGAACTCACAGGCTTGGACGGCACGGTGATGAAATTGGCCGACTTGAAAGGCAAGGCGGTGTTTTTGAATTTCTGGGCCACGTGGTGCGGGCCATGCCGGGCGGAGATGCCCAACCTTGAGAAGTTGTATGCACAAGTGAAGGAAGAACCGAATGTGGCCTTCGCGCTGATCGCTTACGAACCGCCGGAGAAGGTGAAGACGTTTTTGGACAAACATCCGCACGATGCGCCGGTCTATACCGTGTCGGAAGAAATATTGAAAAAAATGAGGATTGAATCCTTTCCCACCACCCTGATTCTGGGGAAAAATGGTGAGATCGTGTTCAGCAAGACGGGTGCCGTGGCGTGGGACGCAGGCACGACCCAGGCGTTCCTGCTGGCGCTGGCGCGCGATCTTCCGTTCAAGGCCCCTCAAGAAAATGGCGGGAGAAAGTAATACAGGCTCTATCTTGAAGAGGATACTTACTTTTCCCCGCATCGCGATACGGCGCGCTTTAGCGGGGGGCGGACACGATGATGATAGGGGTCATCCGTTTCCATCTGGCAATGGTAGAGTTCAATCAGGCGAATCATGGCTGCTTCGGCAACAGGCGTTTCCAATCCTCCGCCTACGAAACGCTCCTGATCAAGCACCGCCCGTAGATGCAGAATTTCCCAGCGCCAGTTCCGCCGGGCCCAATCGGGCAGGCGGGCGTTCACGGACTCCGTGCGCTGAAAGGCATGCTTCACCGCTTCGGCATCCACCGGCTTTTTCTGGTATGAGTTCCCGGCTGTAGTCTCCAGAAGGTCAATGATGGCCAGAACGTCTTCCGTCACCCCCGAACCGAATTCATACGTGATATATTCTTCCAGTGTTTTTCGCGCGGATTGGTCGCGATTCCAGTAAAACTGGACGGTGATCGCCTTGTTCATGTCTTCATAAATTCCCTCGCTGTAAGGGAATCCTCCGGACACCCCCTGCTTCACCTGATCCCACAGGCGCTGGAATCGGGAAGGCAGGGGATTGGCCCCAAATCCGCCCCAAGGCCAATTGCCCCACATGCTGATTTCCGGGAAGTTAAGCAACGGCCGCTTGCCGGGCACTCCGGCCTCCAGAGGATACCGCGGGAAATCTTCATGCGCATCGGCGAGAATGTAGTCCAGCCATTCCTCATTCCTGGCCAAGGCGTCCGTCAGCCCCTGCCATTCGCCTTCGGGCGGGGTATCAAACATCCACGTACTCAGCACCGTCTTCAAATTCGGGAAATAGGTTCTGCCAAGCCGGGCCATATCGCGCGACAGCTTCAAGTAACCATTACAACCCCACGGCATGCATTTTTCGCACGCGCACCCGCCCTCGTCGTAGGGCCAGAAAACCACGATGTCCAAACCAACGTCCGACAACTTCTCATAGAGTTGGCGGGTGTTCGCCATGAGGTACGCATGCCCTTCCGGATCACTCGGGCAAATGGGATGCCCGCTGTTTCCCCGCCGATGGGTTGGGTCCGGCAACGGCGTTGCCCGAATATGTTTTGGCGCGCCGATGAACATGGTGTTATTGATCCCAGTGGCAAACAACAGTCCCAGATCATGGGCGGTCTTGGCATACTGACGCACCATGGCCATGGCCGGTTCCGCTTGGGGATCGTTCCAGTCCTGAAGGTTGATCATCGGAAAGATCACCATGATGGCATTCACCCCCCAAAGCGCCAAGTCTTCCATGTACCGGGCAATTTCCGGTTCCGAGGCCTGGTGATACCAGTTGTGGAAATGCGAGGCAAAATACATGCCGCGCAGGGAACCCTGAGGCTCCGATACGCCCCGCCAATGCGAAGGCTGGAATGCGCCGTTCTCATACCGGCTGGTCCGGAGGAATTTTCCCGCACCATAGAGCAATCCGCGCGGCGAACCGCCGGAAACACGGACCGACGCACCGGCCTGATCAATACGAAAAGTATCGGGGGCCAGACGCTCGTCAACGGCAAGAATAATGTGCGCCCCGGACTCGGCTTCGGCCATTTTCAACGAACAGCGTTGCTCTATGCGATCTTTCAAAATATTAACCGTCCTGGAAAGCAACGGACCCTCAGGCGCTTCAACACGTACCGTAATATCATGACAAGATGTCCCCTCTTTTGGGCCGCTTCCGGTGATACACCCCGTCACCCCGGCGCCAATGGCAGCAGTTCCGGCAAACTTTAGGAACGTCCTCCGGTCATGCATAGTCATCGTTCATTCTTTCCTCTTTTCCGGGCCAATCACAAATACATTTTCGAGATATGTCGGCGGTTATTAAACCATTATGGAATCAAGACTGGCAAGGACATTCTCATCCAGGAAATCGTTCTCTTTGTATTCTTGATTACCGTGATATACACTATAAATAGGTTAACTGCTTCCAACCAGTTGTTTTATTAAGGAGACTTCTTGATGGCAAGAGTCTATATTGAGACTTCTATAGTCAGTTATCTGCGCCAATCGCCCAGTGAACAATTGGTTGTGGCCGCCCGGCAGGTGCTCACAAGACGTTGGTGGGAAAACCATCGTCATGAATATGAACTTGTTGTCTCACAATATGTAATTGACGAAGCATCTGACGGGGATCCGGATCTGGCACAAGCGCGGCTTCGTGCATTGGAAGGTTTCCCATTATTGGAGTTAGCCCCCTGTTGATGCCATTGCCGAAGAAATAATGGATCGTTCCATCTTGCCCGCCAAAGCGCAACTCGATGCTCTGCACATCGGTCTTGTGGCATACCACCGGATAGACTATTTGCTGACTTGGAACTGCAAGCATATTGCCAACGCAAGAATTCTTCCTAAAATACATGCGGTGTTGAATGACTTGGGGTGTTGGATACCAATAATCTGCACCCCGGAGGAGATGCTCGATGACGACACCTACTAACCACAGCGGTGATATGATCATTGCGGCCATTCATAAAACACGCGAACGTATTTCAGACACCTGCAAAGGCGACATTCGCGCCATTAGCGCGGCAGCACGCAACCGTCAGGAAAAATCCGGACGTATAACCGTCTCCTATGCAAAAGAATCCGAGGAAAGGCCTACTATATCTCGGTGAATAGCAAGGGAGCACCTTTGCCCAAACAAAGGGGAAACACGCGTATCAAAAGAGATTTTCCGGCATGGGTACTGCCTGGACCCAATATATGTCTTTGATGTTTCCCATATAAATTTGCTGAAAGATACGCACCCATGCAGACTCTACCTAATGTATCCTCTGACAAGGGGTTAGAACTCGTTGCGTGGCAGTACGGACAAGGTATCGAAAGCGCTGATGGGCACGGATTGGAACGGATTGGAACAGGGCAACATGGAACAAGTCAGCCGAGAAAGATAAACATTCCGTATTGTTCAGTGGTTTAGTGCCTTGATTTTCGAGGGCTTTAATGGCCGGGAAACGCCCCCTAGGCGCGGAGAATGACCTTGCGGAGCGCGCGCTTCAAATGACGCCCGCGCAGGGTTCCCACGACAAGGGCGTCCGCGCCGGATTCACGCGCGGCAATTTTGAGGCTTTTGGAAGCGTAGGGGCTGACCCCGAAAATGCGCGCCTCCGGCAGGCTGTCCCGCAAAAGCGCCATGGTATGCAGCCCGTTCATGCCGGCGGAGTTGAGATCGAACACAACGGTATCGGGCTTGAGTTCCTGGGCCATGCGGAGGCCCCCGTCCGCAAGGTCTTCCATTTCGACAATGTTGATTCGCGGCTGATCGCTCAGAACGGCGCGAACCATCCCGCAAAATTCGGGGTAGGGACTGGCGGTGAGCACGGTATGGAACCGCAGGCCGGAACCTTTCAAATACTCCAACCGGTCCTGCGAATCACGATGACGCCTGGAATGTTCCCCCACGCGGAATGTCTTGCGCAGGCGGGCAAGCAGACCATGACTTTCAGGGCCATCATTTCCGGCAATTTGCTGCAGAACCGCCTGACTCTCGCGCTGCATCAATTTGCGGCGGGCGGCGGTGATGGCCAGTTCGGCGCGCTTGTGCCGCAGCGCCATGCTCAACACGGGGGCCAGCATTTCAATGATTTCTT
>CAYXPO010000372.1:0-5361 GCA_964466925.1 uncultured Nitrospirales bacterium | reverse complement strand
CGCCGTCGCCTCCCGCACCCGCTGCTCCAGTTCCTCCTGATGATGGCGGTTTTCCATCACCAGCCGCCGCCGTTCCAGCGCGCGTTCGACCGACATCGAAATCTCACTGAGGTTAAACGGCTTGAGCAGGTAATCGTCCGCCCCCGCCCGCATGGCGTCCACCGCATTCGTCACTTCGAGATGCGCCGTCACCACAATCACCGAGAGGTCCGGATCATTCGCCTTCGCCCGTTGCACCACCTCGATGCCCCCGATCTCCGGCATGCGCAAATCCGTGATTAGCAGGCCAAACTCCCGTGACTTGAGAAGGTCCAGCGCTTTCACCGCGGAGGTGCACAGCGTGCAAGGGTACCCCTCCTCCTGTAAATACTGCCCCAATAGCTCAAGAATACTGGATTCATCATCCAACACCAATATGGATGGTTTCACGAACCGTCTCCTTGAACTGCCCCTTCCATGGTCATTGCGTATAGGTGCCCCTTCCGCTGGTTCTTACAACCACTTCACCACCGCGATCCCGGCAAATAATGATCCGAAGCCAAACGCCAGCTTCAACTTTGTCGGAAGCTTGTCTTTATCCCATTCTTTGTTGCCCAAGGAGCCTTTTACACCTTCTTTGCTGGCAATCTCTTTGTCCTTGCCCACATTCGTCTTCTTCTCCGCGGCGGGCGCGGCCCATGCATCGTGTGTGGTCAACGCGATCGCCACACACAACAACACCCCTGCCAAAGCGCACAATATTATCATTTTGCTCATAATAGACGCTCCTTAACGCTGCTCTACACACCATTGTACCCGCTCCCGGAAAAAAGTGCAATAGCGGCCGCTCCGCCGCAAGAATTTGACATTGTTGCCTTTAGACGGTACCATGAACCCTCTGATTTCCCCTGTTTTTGGGCCAAATAGCACTTAACGAGAGGACCTCATGCATCCGTACAGAACACACACCTGCGGCCAGTTGCGCAAGAGCGATGCTGGCATCACCGTGCGGCTTTCAGGCTGGGCCAACCGGAAACGGGACCACGGCGGCGTCATTTTTATTGATGTGCGCGACCACTACGGCATTACCCAGGTGGTGATCAATCCCGGCACGCCTTTTTTCGCGGATGCCGAGCGGGTGCGCAATGAGAACGTCCTTACCGTCACGGGCCAGGTGGTGGCCCGCACCCCGGAAACCGTGAATCCCAACATGGCCACCGGGGAGATCGAACTGGTCGCCTCGGAGTTTATCATCGAGTCGCAGTGTGAAGTGCTTCCCTTCCCGGTGAATCAGGAACTTGAATGTCCCGAGGAAACGCGCTTGGAATACCGTTTTCTCGACTTGCGCCGGGAACGCCTCCACAACAACATCATGCTGCGTTCCAAAACCACCGCGCTGGTACGCCAACACCTGATGGAACGGGGGTTTTCGGAGTTTCATACCCCCATCCTCACCAGTTCTTCGCCGGAAGGCGCCCGTGATTATCTGGTCCCCAGCCGCCTGTATCCGGGGCAGTTTTATGCCCTGCCGCAGGCCCCGCAGCAGTTCAAGCAGTTGTTGATGATTTCCGGGTTCGACCGGTATTTCCAGATTGCCGCCTGTTTCCGCGATGAGGATTCCCGCGCGGACCGGAGCCCCGGCGAGTTTTATCAAATTGATATCGAGATGTCCTATATCGTGCAGGACGACCTTTTCGCCGAACTCGAAATGCTCATGGTCCGCCTTTTCAAGGAACTTTCCACGAAAAAAATCCAGGCGGAAAAGTTCCCCCGCATCACGTTTCGCGATGCCATGGAGAAGTACGGAACCGACAAGCCGGACCTGCGCTTCGGGCTCGAAATGACGGATTGCACCGATCTCTTTACCCAGTGCGAACTGAAACTCTTCGCCAGCCAATCGCAGGGCGGAGGCGCGGTGAAGGTCATCTGCGCCAAGGGCGCCGCCGCCCAGCCCCGCAAGTTCTTCGATGATGCGGAAACATTTGCAAAATCGGAAGGCGCCAAGGGCCTCGCCTGGATTGCGCTGCGGGAAGGCGAGATGAAGGGCCCCATCGTCAAATTCCTGAGTGAAGAGGAGAAAAAGAACCTGTGCGCGCGCATGGGCGCGCAGGACGGCGACGCCCTGTTTTTCGGAGCCGGGAAACGCCCCGAAACCAATGCGCTCATGGGCAAGGTTCGCGGCTACCTTGGCAACCAACTCGGTCTCATTGACCGCGGCCTTGTGGCATTCTGCTGGATTGTGGATTTCCCCATGTTCGAGTGGAATGAAGAAGACAAGAAGATTGACTTTTCACACAACCCCTTCTCGATGCCGCAGGGCGGGCTGGAAGCGCTGGAAACGAAGGACCCGCTGGACATTCTCGCGTATCAATACGACATTGTGTGCAACGGCATCGAACTGTCCTCCGGCGCCATCCGGAATCACCGTCCGGATATCATGCTCAAGGCCTTTGCCATCGCGGGCTATGATGAAAGCGTGGTGAAATCAAAATTTCCCGCCTTATGGAAAGCCTTCCATTACGGGGCCCCGCCCCACGGCGGCATCGCCCCCGGCCTGGACCGTATCGTGATGCTTCTCGCGGATGAACCGAACATCCGTGAAGTCATTGCATTCCCCCTGAATCAGAAAGCGCAGGATTTGCTCATGGGCGCCCCCAACGAAGTCACCCCCAAGCAACTCCGGGAACTGCACCTCGAAATCAAGTATCCCCAAAAAGAAGTCAAGTCCTGATCAACGTGCGGGCGTTTGTCGCCTTCACGCGGGACGCAGATGCTTCAGCCACGGATACCCCCAGGCGCAATACAGCAGCGAAATCAATGCGCCCAGAACAAACGGGGCTATCGAGGGAATCATGCGGATGGCCGGGACCAAATCCAGTGTATTCCGTTGCGGGTTGTCCGGATCATACCAAACATGCAGGTTCCCTTCTTCGGAGGACGGCAGGGATTCGGGAAGGTTCGCCGCAATGCCGGCCGGCGGCGCAGGCGCGGGACCGGCGGGGAGGGCGTCATTCAGCATTTTGGCCACGGTGCCGTAGTCCTCTTTTTTCAAGGCCTCCTTGAATTCCTGCGGCATATCCTTCACCGCCGTGTAGCCTTTGGCGCGCAAGGCGTCCAAAAAGGAGTCCGGAACCTTGTCCAGGCTCACCACCCCCTTCGATTCCAGAAGTTCCCGGATTTCGCGCGGCATGTCCTCCAGCCCGACATACCCCTGGGGAGGCGCTGGGGTGGAAACACGCTCCGGCATGAACCGGAACAAGACTTTCTGGAAAAGCCCCAGCAAGGTTTTGCCCCGGTAGACTTTTCCGTCAACAGCGTACTCATAGCTTAACTCCACCGGGGTGCGGACCAGGTCAAAAAATCGTGAATCCTTGGAATACGTGGACGCCACCAGCGTGGCCGAAGCAAGACGCCAGTCCGCCTTGTCTATCGAAACCCACCACAGCACCCCCGCAAGCAGCGTGATCCCCAACAAGAGCGCCGCTACGCCTTCCGGTACGCCCAGGCGAATCTTACGTTTTTTTCGTTGAAGCCCCATAACCAAAATTCTACGCTTGTTGGGGCCTATTCTATCACATTCCTATAAAAATACGCACGTCTGCAACTTTTGGCAGGGCGCCGGAACATTCCGGACGGCATTCGGGGGTCCCGGGGGCGCCAAACAACCCGTGTATGAACGCTCTCCGGGTCCTTCGCCACCTCAAAATATGCACAATGCCCCCGAAATACGGCCTCTCTTGACGCATTTGCGCACGCATTTTTTCATTGACATTTTTCCCGCGCCGTGCTAGATTTTAATAGTTTTCTTAATGTTCCATCGGAAGTCTTGGGTGCGGTGGAATCGTAGTCTGCGATGTGCGTTGGTTGGCGGGGTTATTCCGCAATCACATGAGGTGTGGGGTGATGCCGCCGTAACACGGCGCAAGGCGCCGTCCGGTGCGAGGAGAAATCCTTTTCATGAGAATATTCACCTTATTTCGACGTATGGGGTATGTCTGCCGATGGGCGGCCCCGTCAGGCGCGTTGTGCCTGATGCTGCTGTTATCGGGGTGTGGCATCGCACGGGTCAAGGAGTACCGGACCTATAAGGCGGTGGATAGTGCCACGGGCGATGCCTCTTATTTCCGCATCCGCATCTCTGGGTATACGCGGTTGTCCAAGTTGGAATATGACGCCGGCTGGAAAAACGCGGAAGCCGTGGACGAAGTCTTCAATGACATCAAGTCGTCTCCGGGATGGATTTCGGACGACCTAAAAGATGAACTCCGTAAAAACATGCTCAAAATGAGTACAGCCATCGAAACAAAGATGGTGGCGTTGGGAGACAAAACAGACCCGGAAAGCCAGCGGGAATATGCGGCGCTGGAGAGTCAACTGGCCCGCACCATCGCCTTGCAGGAACGCATCCGGGTGAAGGGTTCTTCGGAAAATCTGGATGCCCCCTCGGAAAAATATGTGATTGTGATGTCGGCGGATCCCGATGAAATCATGAATGAAATCGCCACGGTGGTGGACCGGCAGGCCAGCGAGGGGGCGTTGATTAAAACGTATCGCGCCCTCCAAGAGAAGAAACGGGCGGATGAGACAAAAAAAGCGGCGGAAAACAAGGCGAAATGGGAATTGTTCAAAACCCAGCTTTCCACCATCCCCTTGCCGCAGCAACCCGGTGTGGAGGAGGCGCGTACCGCATTGAACCTATACATCAGCCTGCTCCAAACCTTCACGGAGGCCACACGATGAAAACGAAGACTTGTTTAATCATGATCCTGGTTTCCTCGATCGTTTTGGGGGTGGGATGCACGACCTCTCTCAAAACCCGTGTGGAGATTTACAGTCCCTCCACACGGCTTGCCGAGCTTCAAACACAATTGGAAACTGCTGAAGCCAATGGTATGGCCAATTCCCATCAAGTTGCGAAACTAAAGCGCCAGTGTGAAGTCTTGAAATCCGGAATAGCCAAAGAGAAAGCCAAGGCACAGTGGGAAGATTTGGCGGGCAATCTGAATGAGTGGATTTCTCAGGTTATTGGACGTGTCCGGGCCTATGAGAAGATTGCTATCCAATTTGCAGACAAGCTCGATAAGAACGCCCGTGCACTAACAAGCGGTAGTGTATTGAGCGGATTAACAGATAAATCGAATAAAATCAAAGCCCAAACAAAAGAATCATCGGATGCCGCGTGCTCCGAATTGGAGAAAATTCGGGACGCGTATGAGAAGAACAATAAAAGTGTCTGCGCCGCCTATGAAAAGGCTACCGATGTGGTGGAACGGTTCTTGACGGAGTTTACTAAGGCGCTCCAGTTGACGGAAAGCGACGACACGAAATTTCTGCGCCCTGAATTTAGAAAAGCCTGCGAATCCATGGAGAACGAAAAGATGT
>CAYXPO010000371.1:0-5374 GCA_964466925.1 uncultured Nitrospirales bacterium | reverse complement strand
TTTCCAAAGTTTCAATCGCCATAGTCCTGCTCTCTCTGGTTGGTTCTCATGAATAGACCGCACACAGCCTACGTGACGTTTCATTCTTTTTCAATAGCGCCGCCCCTCGTCCAGCAGGGCCAGATAGCTGTCCAGGGGGATGTAATTGGCCACGCTGTTGCCCGTGCCCAGGCAATAGCCGCCGCCGGCCATGCAGACGTCGAGGGTGTCCCGTACCCGCTTGCGGATTTCCGCCTCGCCGGACCGGCACAGGAAATCCACGTCTATGCCGCCCAGTAAGGCGATTCTGCTGCCGTAAGCCCGTTTGGCGTCGCGCACGTCTTCTATAGTGTCCTCGAACGAGTGTTTTGCATCAATCTTAACGTCGTCAATCAGATCATCCATAATGAGGCTAAGATTGCCGCAGGAATGCAGCAGATAGGGCCGGCCGGCGTCATGCGCCATTTTGGCCATCACGGCATGCCCCGACAGCACGAACTCCCGCAGATCCGCCGGGCTGAGCAAGGGGCCGGACCGGAACCCCATGTCGTCGCTGCCCCAGGTGATTTTCACCCGGTCGAAGGCCAGGAGGCGTTCCATAAATACCACATAATAGTCCAGGAGCCGTTTCGCGATGGCTTCCACCAAGTCCCGCTGTTCCATCAACGCCATGCAGCAGGTCTCGTACCCCATCAGCCATGTCAGGTGCTCCGCGAAATGTGCAAAGCCGCCGCTGCCCATGACACACATGGTTTCCGGGAGATGTTTCTCAAACCACTCGAGCCCTTGGGTGGAGGCCTTTGCCGGGTCCGGCCAGGGATACCGCTCAAACTCTTCCCAGTTTGTGATGGGTCCCCGGTGCATATTGATGAAGCTGCGGCCCGAAGTGCGCGTTAACTGCGCGGTGTCCCGCGCCGAATCATAATGCAAAGGCCATTCCTGGCGTTCCAGGCTCCAACGGACAAAATCATAGCCCAGGAAGGATTGAATTTCGATTTGCCTGCGGTGGGGGTAGTACGGATCGTTGGGATCGAGATTTTCCAGCAGCCCGAAACGCTCCGCCACCGCGTCCTGGATTTCCGGGTCCAGAAACAACTCGATGTTATAGACGCGGTCCGGAGCGCCTTCACGCAGAATGCACCGCTTCAGCCCTTCCCAACTGGGGGTCACTTCTCTTGAAAACCGTGTTAGCATGGTCCTCTCCTGACAGCTTTGGGCCATGACTCTACCACAGCGGCGGGCCGGCATGCATGCCGCCCGCGAGGGAACTTGCCGCGTTATTCGATGGGGAGGGCCACTTCCGGGAAGTTGTCCATGGTGCGTTGCAGCCGCATTGTGCGCAGGGCGTTGAGCGCCTTGTCCAACGGCACGGTGATCTGTTCCTTGACGCTATATCGGCGCCAAGTGATGTTCTTATTTTCCTTTTCCCGCGCGCCGAGCACCCAAATATTCGGAATCTTGTGCGTGACCGCGTTCCGGATTTTCTTGTTGAAGCTCTCGCCGCTCTCGTCCACCGTGGCGCGGAACAGGTCCCCGCGCAGCAGGTCCATAATTTCGCGCGCATACGGGAGGATATCGTCATTCACGGGCACAATGCGCACTTGGACCGGGGCCATCCAGGTGGGGAACGCGCCGCCGTAAAACTCGATCAGGAACGAGATCATGCGTTCGTGCGTGCTCAACGGCGCGCGATGAATGATGAACGGGCGTTTTTCCTGTCCGTCGCGGTCCACATAGCTTAATGCGAAGCGGTTGGCCATGACGAAATCGAGCTGGCACGTGGATACGGTTTCCTCTCGGCCCAGCAGGTTCTTCACCTGTATGTCCACTTTTGGGCCATAAAACGCCGCTTCGCCCGTCTCTTCTTCATACTCGACGCCCATGCGATTCAGCACATCGCGGACGATGGCCTCGCTGCGCACCCATTCGTCTTCGTTCCCGACAAACTTCTCGCTTTTGGGATCATGCAGCGACAGGCGCACACGGAAGTTGCCCATGCGCAGGTGGGTGTAGTACTTGCGGTACATGCCGATAATCGAGCGGAATTCCGACTCCACCTGGTCGTTCGTGCAGTAGATGTGCGCGTCGTTCATGCACATCGCGCGCACGCGCAACAGCCCCGCCAGGGAACCGTGCTTCTCATAGCGGAAACAGTTGCCGTATTCCGCGAGGCGGTAGGGCAGGTCACGGTAACTGTGCGTGCGCGCCGAGAAGATTTTATGGTGATGGGGGCAATTCATCGGGCGCAGGTAATATTCGTCGTTCTCGTCCACGGCCATCGGCGGGTACATGCTCTCGGCATAATAGGGCAGATGTCCGGAACGGCGGTAGAGATCTCCGCGGGTGATGACCGGTGTCGAGACCCGCAGATACCCCGCCTTGAATTCCTCCTCCCGCGCCCACTTTTCCAGTTCTTCGCGGATGGCCGCGCCGTTCGGCATCCACATCGGCAATCCCACCCCGACTTCCTCGTCTTGAATAAACAGGTCAAGTTCATCGCCAAGCTTGCGGTGGTCCCGTTCCATGGCCAGCTTCCGGCGCTCGATGAAGTCCTTGAGTTCCTCCGCCGAACCAAAGGCAAGCCCGTAAATCCGCGCCAGCATCGGACGTTTCTCATCCCCGCGCCAATAACTGCCCGAAATCCGGTCCAGCTTGAAACAATTCTTTGGGACCTCGCCGGTATGCTCCAAATGCGGCCCCTCGCACATGTCGGTGAACGTGCCATTCTTATAAAACGAAAGATCGCCCTGGGCTTTGCCGCTTTCCACCAGTTCCCGTGCATATTCGATCTTGTATTCCTGACCGGTTTGCTTCAATAGCGCTTCCGCCTCGCCCAGCGGCAGCAAGAACCGCTCAAACGGCTGCTTCTGCTTGATGATCCGCCGCATCCGGTTTTCGATGTCTTCCAGGTCCGCTTCCCCCAGAGGATTGCCCCCGAAATCGAAATCATAGTAAAAACCATTCTCCACCGGCGGCCCGAACGCCAGCTTTGCCTCCGGACGCGCCTCCAGCACCGCCTGTGCCATGATATGCGCCAGCGAATGGCGGATTTTATACAGACTATCCTCGTTTATTACACCATTTTCACACGCGTTGCTCATTGCTCTTAACACCTTGTACTGGTTGGTTTACGTGCTCCTTTTTCCTGCCCGGCATTATGCATACCCGGAGCACGGGAATACCGCCGATTCTCCGCGCGGCACCCCTAAAGACAATACATTAGGATACCAAGCCTGCCCCCGGAATGTCCATGTTCCACTGAAAAGCCCTTCACAATACCGGGCGGGATATCATTTTCGCTCCGCGCCAAGTAAAATGGATTACCCTGTCCATGGCGTATATGGCAGACAAAAACAGTATGGTATGCTTACCCGTGGCCTGCATTGTATCAAGGATTCATGCTTTAGTGGTGTACCGGAGATAACCTGTGAAAAATAGCGGACATGCTCATTTTGGAAAGGTTTTGGTCAAGGGAATTGGGTGTTTGACGGGATTGGCCTGCATTTTAGGCGCCTGCGCCACGGGAACAAGGGGAGTGGAGCATTCCCTCAAACAAGACCCTTCGAGCCTCTCTCGTACCGTTCCCAAGCCCGCCGAGGGGCATCCGGGCAATGTTTTTCTGGAAGGGGAGACCATACAGCTACCCGGTATGGAAGCGGCGGCGGCGTGGCGTATTACGGATGATAAAAATGCCCCGGTGCGCGAAGGGAACGAGTTTCCCGCTTGCCCTGGAAAACTGGGCGTGGGCTGGTATCGCATTGATTTCACGAACGCGCGGGGGGAACGCATCGGTTGGACCACCTTGGCGGTGCTTGCGCCGCTGGGGGAACCCACGCCACAGGATTCGCCGGTATGCGTGGATTCCGCCACGGCGTGGTTTGCGAAAAACGATCCAGCCCAACAGGAACGCTTCGCGCAACTGGCCGCGCTGGCGGGAATCAACTGGATTCGGGATCGCATGTCCTGGGGGGAACTGGAACCGGCGAAGGGCGTATGCAGCAGCCATGGGAACTATGACACGTCCGCTGAAATTCAACACCGGTATGGATTGAACGTCCTGCAAGTATTTCACCGGACGCCCAACTGGGCGCTTCAACCCGCCTTGGACGGGGAAGAGGCGCCTGCCCGGTTTCCGCGCGATCTGCGGGATGAATACGCCTTCTGCAAAACGGTGGCGGAGCGGTTCAAGGACACCGTCTCCGCGTGGGAGCCGTGGAATGAGGCGACTATCCCGAATTTCGGGGGGCAAACGATTGATGAGATGTGTTCGCTGCAAAAAGCGGCGTATTGGGGGGTGAAGGCGGGGAATCCCAAGGGGGTGGTTTCGTGGAATGTGTTCGCGGGCGGCACGTCGGCGCTTGAGGGCGAAGGCATCCTGAAAAACGAAACATGGCCGTATTTTGAAACCTACAACATCCACACTTATGATCCGCCGCACACGTATCTCACGGGTTTTGAACATGCGCGCGCGTCCGCATCGGGACGTCCCATCTGGCTGAGCGAATGCGGGATCGGGCTGCATTTCATCAAGGACTCGAAAGGAGGGGAATTAACGCCGGAACAGGAACTGGAACAGGCCCGGTTCATCGCGCGTTCGTATGCCAGCAGCCTGTTTGCGGGAGTGCACCGTCACTTCTTCTTTATCCTTGGGAACTAACTGGAAAACGTTTACCAGTTTGGACTGCTGCGGCATCATCAGACCCCACGCCCGGGGTATGCCGCGCTGGCGGCGGCGGGGCGCCTCCTGGCGGGCGCACAATGCCTTGGGCGCATGACGCCCGGGGACAAGGACGGGCCGTATGTGTATGCGTTTTGCGCGCGGCCGGACGGCGAGGATCGGGAAGTGCTGGTGGTGTGGTCGGAAACGCCGAAAAACAATCCCTTGCCGAAATCCCTGCCGGTGATCTCGGTCTATGACTATCTCGGACGACGGCTCCCGAACATCTTGCCGGAAAAATTGGATAAGGAGGCCTGTTTCGCCGTGCTCCCGAAAGGCGCATGCGGAGCGTTGGCATTGGAGCCGCCGCCGCCGCTCAGTGATTTCAGACCCGGGGCGCCGTCACCCGTGGTGATGCAAGTGGAGATGCCGCACTCCACGGCCCGTCTGAATACGCAGGCCCATGCGATCCCCGCCGGTGAGGAAGCCACGATTCCCGTGAATATTTACAATTTCGGTCCATGCATGGTATCCGGCGGGATTCAGGTGGGAGAACGGCCCAAGGATTGGACGGCCGTGATAGAGCCCGCCACGGTTTCGCTCAATCCCATGGACCGCGCCACGGTCACCATCAAGGCAAAGATTCCACCCTCCGGCGGCGCGTGGATTGTTTTACGCGGTGATTTTGGGACGGCGGGACGTCCGGTGCTGGCGTTTCGACTGATGGGGGAGAAGACC
>CAYXPO010000370.1:2766-5385 GCA_964466925.1 uncultured Nitrospirales bacterium | reverse complement strand
CCGCATGATACCCTCTCTATGATAAACTGTGAGCGTTTACGGTACTCTCAAGAACTTCATAATGGAGCAGGAATGGTGCCACGAAGACCCTGAACATAAAAACGTTCCCGATGAACGGTACATGGAACTCCAAGTACAAGTACAAGCCCGGCGGAATCATCGAAGATGCCGCTGTCATGGATCTCCCTCGTGCACGGCCTATGACTGCGAATATGTCGCCGTGGCCATGATGCGGGGGGCGCCGCTGGTGACGTGGAACCAGGCGATATTCCGGGCGTTTCCGGCCATCGCCATAGCACCCGAGAAATTCTTGTCCGCTTAAACGGAGCGGGACCAGGAAATTGTTGCGCCGGGGGGGCTTGAGATGTTCATATAGTGGTTCCCCTCCGGGGTGAAGGCCAAAGGCATGGCGAAGAATAAGGAGAACCGCAATGGGCGCACACGAGCAGGCGGCGCGGCTGCCGCAGCAGGAGAAAAAGCGGATCGAGGGACTGTTTGGCCGCTACATCAACAAGGGCCAGATGAAATACCTTCGCGCGGGCCATCTGGACGTCCTCGAAACACAGCGGCTGGGGGTGGGCTTCATCGATCCGTATTCCGGCAAGCGGATGTACGACTGCTTCACGTCGGCGGGCTGCTTTAATGTTTCCCGGCACAATGCGGCCGTGATGGAAGCGATGGAGGCGGCGCTGGACGAACTCGACCTGGGGTCGTTCGGCCTGATGTCGGAATCCAAGCGTGCCCTCGCGCAAACGTTGGTGTCGCTCGCGCCGGGGGATTTGAAACACCTGATGTTCGCCTCGGGCGGCGGCGATGCCATAGACGGGGCCCTCAAACTCGCGCGCGGCGCCACCGGCCGCCCCGGCGTCATCGCCACCATCAAAGCCTATCACGGCCACACGGGATTCGCCCTCTCCGCAAACGGCAAGGAACACTACCGGCATTATTTTGAACCGTTGATGCCCGGATTCTCCTTCGTGCCGTTTAATGATCTCGAGGCGGTGCGGAGGATTATCTCGAAGGATACCGCGGCGGTGCTGTTGGAGCCGGTGCAGGGCGAGGCGGGCATTTTCCCCGCGCGGGAAGACTACTTGAAAGGTTTGCGCGCCTTGTGTGACGAACAGGGCGCACTGCTGATCTTCGATGAAATTCAGACCGGCTTCGGCCGCACGGGCCGCCTGTTTGCCTGCGAACACAGCGGGGTGGTCCCCGATGTCATGACCGTGGCGAAATCATTGAGCGGCGCGTTATACCCCAATGCGGCGGTCTTCTACCGGGACATCCCCCGTCTTGTGGAATTTGTGGAGCGCCATCCTGATTTCCATGTCTGTTACGGCGGCGGTTCGGACCTCGGCTGCCGGGTGTCCTTAAAAGCCCTGGAATTCCTGGTGGAGAACAAGGTGTGGGAAAACGCGGAGCGCATGGGGGCCCGCCTGAAGAACGCCCTGCTGGAATTGCAGCGGGAGAATCCGAAGGTCATCAAGGAAGTGCGGGGCATCGGCCTGATGGTGGGCATCGAATACGGCTACGAATTCATGGGGCCGCTGATGTCCGATGCGTTGGCCCAGCGCCAGGTGTTCGCGGCCTATTCCGGCAATGCGCCCCAGGTGATGCGCTTCATGCCGCCCATCACCATCAACGAACAGGAAATGGACGAGGTGATTGCCGCGATCCGCGCGGCCATCGCCGATATGAAACGGCTGTTGCCTTTTGCGTCCATCGCGGCGAAAGTGCCGGGCGTGGTGAAGATGTTGAACAGCGAACGGGTGCAAACCAGCGTATTCAGTTTTCTGCGGTATTTTGAACGTTCAGGAGGCAAAGCATGAATCCGGCAACCCATCCCTATGTCTCGAATGCGCGTGTGGAACGCTTGAACGCGCTGGGTCTTGGTATTCTGGAAGGCAAGCGCGAAGGCGCCCATGTCTATGACGCGAACGGCAAACGCTACCTGGACGGCTATGGTTCCGCGGGCACTTTCAATCTGGGGCGGCGTCCGCCGGAATTGGCCGCGGAATTGAAACAGGCGCTGCGGGAAACGGATATCGGGAATTTCCCCATTGTTTCGCGCGAGAAGGCGCACCTGGGGCAGGCGCTCGCGGAATTTGTGCCGGGCGCCCTGGAGTGTTCGCTGTTTGGCGTGATGCGCGGCGAAGCCATGGACGCCGCGTGCAAAGTGGCCCGCGGGTTCACCGGGCGCCCGCGCCTGCTGAGCCTGGAAGGCGGCTGGCATGGCCAGAGCGGCTTTGCCTTGAGCCTGTCGCACCGGGACGATGCCGCGCTTTTCGGGCCGCTCGTTCCGGAGACCGGGTTTCTGCCGTGGGGCGATCTCGATGCGGCGCGCGCGATGATTGACGGACGCACCGCGGCGGTCGTTCTGGAACCCGTCCAAGCGGAGAACCATTGCCGGGAAGTATCCACGGAATATATGCACGGGCTGGCGGAATTGTGCAAAACCAACGGCGCGCTGCTGGTGCTTGATGAGACCCAGACCAATTTCGGGCGCACCGGCGCCAAGTTTGCCTTTGAGGCGTATGGCGTGGCGCCGGACATTCTGGTGCTGGGCGAAGCGCTCGGCGGCGGCCTGTTCCCCATCGCGGTGACGCTGATGACCCAGCGCGT
>CAYXPO010000370.1:0-2756 GCA_964466925.1 uncultured Nitrospirales bacterium | reverse complement strand
TCCTTCCTGAACAAGCACCCGCTGATTCATCTCTCAACCTTTGGCGGCGCGGATGTTGGATGCCGGGTGGCCCAGAAGGCGCTGGAACTGTATGCGCGCTTGGAACCCTGGAAGAACGCACGGGAAAAGGGCGCGCGGCTAATGAAGGGCATTGCGGAACTGGTGATGGCCGGGGAATCGCCTGTTCGCGGCGCCGCGGGAAAAGGCTTGCTGATCTCTCTGGATCTCGGAACCCCGGAAGCCGCCGTGATTTTCTGCCATAATGCAGCCAAGCATGGGCTTATTCTAATGCCCGGTGAAGTCGCCAAGCATACCGTGCTGTTGCGGCCCAGCCTGTTGATTAACGACGCGGAAACCCAGGAAATTCTGGACGCCCTTGCCAAGGCAATACAGCAGGGTTAACTTTATCCACAGATTCCCCAGATTAACACAGATTATAGAAACCCAGAGAATTGAAATAAGCGCTGCAGTTTTCACGGCGACAAAGCGTTTGTATTTTCATTGGTTACACAAAGCGTAAAAACCACGTTCATGTTTTTATGCAAGCTGGACGATAATGTGCCAAATGTTTTTCTCTGTGAAAATCTGTGGAATCTGTGGATAAACAACGGTTAAAAATGAAAGCGCTCTTTTTTGAAAATCGCTTGAGCAAGGTCATGGCGCTCAAGATCGCGGAACGGTTTTCGCGGTATGCCGCGCTGGGGCCGTTGTCGCCCTTGCGGTACGCGGAAATCCCCGAACCGGCCCTCCCCAATGCCCGCTGGCTGAAGGTCCGCAACCGGTGTTGCGGATTGTGCGGCACCGACATTCATTTCATGTTCATGGAAATGGACCCCACGTGCTTCACGGCGGCCATTCCCGGCGTGAAAAGGAAATTCCTTGGCCACGAAGTGGTGAGCGAGGTGGTGGAAGTTGGTTCGGAGGTGCAAGGCTTTGCCGTGGGGGATCGCGTGGCGATGCGGATTGACTGGCCGTCCTGTTTCCAGTTGGAGATCGACCCGCCCTGTCCCCAGTGCGCCCAAGGGCGGTACATGCTGTGTGAAAACCTGGGGCTGAAAGAATTGCCGGTGGAAAATCCCGGCGGGGGATTTTCCCCGTTCATGGTGATGCACCGCTCCCAGCCGTTCAAGATTCCGCAAGCATTGAGCCATGATGCCGCCGTGCTGCTGGAACCGCTGGCGAGCGCCGTGCACGGCGTACTGAAAGCCACGCCGCGATCCGGAGACCGCGTGCTGGTGGTGGGCGGCGGAACACTCGGCCTGTTGACCGTGGCGGCCCTGCGCGGGCTTGTGCCGGACGCGCGCGTGCATTGTTTGTCACGCTATCCCTTCCAAGCCCGCGTGGCGGAGAAACTCGGCGCATCGGTAATCAAAGAAGGTCCCGATGTCTATGCGCGGATCGCCTCGGCGTCCGGCGGGCGGAATATCACGGGCTATTTCGGAAATGAGATTTTACTGGGCGGGTTTGACGTGGTGTATGACACGGTGGGGAATGATCAAAGCCTGCAACATGCCCTGCGCTGGGCGAAAGGCGGCGGCACGGTGGTACTGGCGGGGATCAACTGGAAACCCGGAAAAATGGATTATTCGCCCGTGTGGTCGCAAGAGGTGAATCTGGTGGGGATCAATTGCCACGCCACGGAATCCGATGGGCGAACCTCCTTCGACATCGCCGCGCGGTTGCTGCTCGATGGGTGTGCGGCCCCGCACGACATCCTTACGCATCGCTTCCCCATTGCACACTATAAGGAAGCCGTGAAAACCTTTTTCGACAAACAGAACAGCCGGGCCATCAAAATCGTCCTGGACCTTGTCTCGTAATCCGGCCGCGCGAAGATTTCCGGGACAGGAAGAAGCGGTGCGCCGCCATTCCGAAGAGGAATCCTCCGATATGCGCCCACCACGCGATGCCGCCCGCGTGGTCCGGGTCCGTCAACGCCAGCGTGCCGCTGAAGAACTGCATCACAAACCAGACAAACATGTAGAAGAAGGCGCGGACTTCAATAAAGAGCGGATAAAAGAAAATGGGAACGACGCACACCACCCGCGCCATGGGAAAGAGAAAGGCATAGGCGGCCAGCACACCCGCAATCGCCCCCGACGCGCCAATGACCGGCACCCGTGATTCGCCGTTGGTCAGCAGATGCACCACGCCCGCCACCACCCCGCACAACAGGTAGAACACCACAAAACGCACCCGCCCCATCCGGTCCTCCACATTGTCGCCGAATATCCAGAGAATCCACAGGTTGCTGATAATGTGCAACCAGCCGCCATGCAAAAACATGCTGGTGAGGAAGGGCCAATAGTTGTCGGGATATCCCACCCACGAGGCCCACAACGGATGCGTGAAACGCCGGGGCACAATGCCAAAGAGATACACCAGCGTTTCGAGTTGCCGGTCCGTCAGCGATAGCTGCACGGCGAACACCGCCATGTTCAACACGATGATAGCCGTGGTGGCGATGGGGACGGGACGCCGCCCCGGCACGTTGTCGCGAATCGGAAACATGCCCTCCATCTTCCAGAAACGGCCCCGGGATTTCCAGCATGGGGTTTGGGGGCCTTGACAGGGCGGTGTGTTGCCGGTATGATGAGGCGGAATTCATACCCTGAGTGCATGCTCATGAAACGGTGAAAAAATGCCGCATTCGGTTACCTCTTATGCCCAAGCGCGGTGGGACCGGGACCGCCACCGCAAGGTCAACGACATCCTGGATGCCGCGGAACGCATGTTTCGCGCGACGGGGTACCGTG
>CAYXPO010000369.1:0-5386 GCA_964466925.1 uncultured Nitrospirales bacterium | reverse complement strand
CGCCGCCATAGGGCTCCAATGCGGCGCCCTTAAGCAGGGCGTGGCGCCGCGCGATCCCTTTGAGGGTTTCCACGGTGTGCATCAATTCTTCCGAAATGCGCCGCACACTGGCTTCCGTGGCGCGGCTGGTTTGGCGCGCAGTCTCGAGAATGGATTCAAACCGCGCGGCGCGGTTTTCCATTTCCCCCGCCTGGATGCTGGCCGAGGCCACCTGCGCCGCGGCGCTGTGGCGCAGGGCGTCCATCTCGGCGGTTTGCGCGGAAAGATGCTTGCGTGCTTTCTCCAATTCCGTTTCCATCACGCCCATGCGGCCCCGCATGGCATCCAACATCACGCTGATGCGGCCCTGTTCCGCGCGCGCTTCTTCCAGCAAATCGTTCAGCATATCGCGTTCCGCCTGGATTTGCGCCACTTCAACGCTTACCTGCCGGTGGTCCTGTTCCAACTGGGCCTGAAACGCCTCGGCCAGCGTCCGGGCTTCGGCGAGTTCCATTTCGAGCCGCCGCCGCACCGAAGAGGAGGCATCATCATTTCCGTTTTCCGCCGTGCTGAATTCCTGCGCCTGCCGGAGCGCGGCTTCATGGGCGGCACACTGCGCCTCGATCCGTTCTTTTTCTTCCGTCACGCGGCGGATTTCCGCGCGCAACATGTCCCGCTCCTTTTGAAGATTCCGGAAGGATTCCTCCACACTCTGTTTGGCGCCCAGCAGCCCCTGAAGCCGGGCCTGTTCCGCCAACGCGGATGCGGCATCCTCCTTTGCCGCCTCCAATTCGTTGCGCAACGCCTCGAATTCCGCTTTTCGTGCATTCACCGCTTCGGCCACCATGTCGGCCATTTTCCGTTCAAGTTCAAAACGCTCCCAGCGCAGCGTTTCCACTTCGGACTGTAACGCCGCGATATCTCCCTGAGTTTCCGGCACAGGCGCTTGAGCGGCGGCGGGAACGGGCGTCGGCGCGTTCCCCATTTCAAGCAGCCGTCCCTTGCCCAGCAGAATCTTGAAGGCCGTGCTGAACACGTCCAAGCGGTCCGGATGTACATTGCTTGCCAGCACCACCACATGGTTGTTCTGATGGAAGAGTTCCACCACCTTTTCAAGGTCCGCGGCGTTTTCCCGGAATTGCTCCAATTCGTCCACCAGCAAGATGGCGTTCCGGCTCTGTTGAATCGGCGCGGGATTTTGGATGAGCTGGCGGACTTTTTCGGGGAATTCCCGCGCCAGCACCAGCCCCAACCCCACTTTCACAGGCCGTGCCCGGATGTGCTTCACCACCGACCACAACAAATGGCTTTTCCCCGCGCCTGCCATGCCCAGCAGCACCACCGGCGACGCGCCCCGGTAGCGCAACGCGGCAATCTCCCGGCACGCCTCATAGGCGGTCCGGTTGCCTTCCTGAACATTGAACGTGTCGAAACTGAACTCCTTCATCCACCGCTTCCATCGGATACGTTGTATTTCATGCTGATTGTAGTCGGGCCGGAGGGGGCAGTCAAGAGGACGGCAACGTGCACAAGAAAAATCCGGCCCCTTTTACACCAGCACCATATTGTCCCGGTGGACCACCTCGTCAAAATCCTTGTGACCGAGGAGCGCGGTGATTTCCTTGCTCTTGCGGCCTTGAATGCGCCGCAGGTCTTCGCTGGAATAATTCACCAGCCCGCGCGCGAACTCCGTGCCGTCCAGGGCGCAAATGCGCACCGCGTCCCCCGCATTGAACGATCCTTCCACCCTGGCAATTCCCGCCGCGAGCAGGCTTTTCCCCTTGTTTTGCAGCGCTTGGCGCGCCCCGGCGTCAACCAGCAGCGCGCCCCGCACCGCACGGCCAAACGCAATCCAGCGTTTGCGATGCGGCAAGGCCGTTTTCGCGGGCGCGAATGCCGTGTGGGGGAGCGCGCCTTCCAGAACCCCGTGCAAAATGCCCGGCCGCTGCCCGTTCGCAATCACCACCGGCACCCCGGCCGCGCAGGCCATTTTCGCCGCTTCCAGCTTCGTGCGCATGCCGCCCGTGGACGCCACGCTCCCCGCGCCGCCCGCCTTCTCGATCATCGCCGGCGTAATCGTCTTGACATGCTCCACCAGTTTTGCCGAGGCATACCGCACCGGATTCTTGTCATAAAGGCCGTCCACATCCGTGAGAATGATCAGCAAATCCGCGTTTATCTTCGCCGCGATGCGCGCCGCCAGCGTGTCATTGTCGCTGAACCGCAACTCCTCCACCGCCGTCGTGTCGTTTTCATTGATGATCGGCACCACCGTCTTCATGTCGAACAGGGCATTCAGCGTATTGCGGATGTTGAGGTATGTTTGCCGATCATCCAAATCCGACAATGTCAACAGAATCTGCGCCGTGCTCAGGCCCTTTCCAAACGTCTTGAACAGCACTTCATAATTGTGCATCAGCGTGGCCTGGCCCACCGCCGCCACCGCCTGCTTCAACGGCAAGGCCTTCGGGCGTTCCGCAAGGCCCAATTCCCGCATCCCGCACCCGATGGCCCCCGAACTTACCACCAAAACATTCATTTCCCGCGCGTGCTTGAGCCGGCAGATTTCCTGGACGCACGCCTCCATCACCCGCCCGTCAAACGCGGCTTTTCCGCTTAACAGATTCGTGCCAATCTTGATTACCAGGGTTTTTACCGATCCAAGATCAAGTTTCATCATGCCCATGCCACTTTCACGTCACCTCATTCCGGAAGCGGTTTTCCCTTGGTTTCCGGAACAAACCAGATCAACACCAACCCCAACACATACACCAGCGTAATGACCGCGCCCATGCGCGCGTAATCCCCGTCGAAATACCGGACCAACTGTCCTCCCAAGACCGCACCGCACGCCGCAAAAATCCGCCCCGTGTTAAAACACACCCCCTGGCCCGTCGCCCGCGCCCGCGTGGGAAACAATTCCGGCAGAAACAGCGGAAACCACCCATAAAACGCGGCGGTTGTCGTCCCGGCCAGAAACATGGCGATTTGAAAGGTAAGCCCGTAGGCAAGACCCGAGCGATAGAGAAAGCCACAGGTGACCAATGAAGACAAACATAACAGGAAAAACGCCGGACGGCGGCCTATCTTGCCGCCAATCAAGGGGCCGATGAGGCATCCGGTGATCGCGCCCAGGGCGGAAATCATGGCCACGGCCGCTTTCGCCCCCGGCATGGTGTGCCCCACCATCTGGTCCACCCAGACCGGCGCCCATTGGATCGTGCCCCAGGTTCCGATAAGCGCAATCGAGGCAAAGGCAATGCCCAGCAGCGTGTTCTTTAGATAGGCCCGGGAAAACACCTCGCGAAGTGGTCCAGTTACTCCATGCGACACCGACTCCTTCCACCGCTCGGATTCCGGCACCCATTGAAGGATGAGAAACACCAGGAAGGCCGGCAGAACGCCGATAAGCCACATCCAGCGCCAAGAATCCGGCGTCACGGGAATCAGGCGGCCCACCATTGCCACCAGCAGGAATCCCACGTTCGACGCCGCGCCGATAATGCCCGCCAGCAACGGACGCCATTGGTCCGGCCAGTATTCCATCACCAACGCCACCCCGAGCGACCATTCGCCGCCCATGCCCAAGGCCGCCATAAACCGGAACAGGCCCAAATGCCACGGCTCTTGAGCAAAATAGCCCAAACCCGTAAACATCGAATACATCAGGATGCTCAGGGCCATCGCGCGCACCCGTCCGATGCGGTCGCCCAACCACCCGAAAACCAGGCCGCCCGCCGCCGCCCCCAGCAGGAACAACGCGGTGATGTTGCCCATCCAGGCCCCGACAAAACTGTCCACCGCGCCACCGCCCTCATGCATGCTCATCAGGGCGGGCCGCGCCACAATCGGAAACAGGCCCATCTCAAAACCGTCGAACAGCCAACCGCCAAACGCGGCCAACAACACCTTCCATTGGGCGCCGCCGACCGCTGTATTCATGCTTCCGGTATTTTTTTCTGTTTTCATGCCGCCTATCCTACCTGAGTCTCCCCCCGCGAATCCAAGGAAAAACAGGGACCGGCGCATCTCATTTCCTCACAGGCTTCCTATGCTTCCCATTCCGGCAATGAAACGGAGACGCAACCATTCATAATTCCGTCAATACCGTCTTCAGCGCCGGATACAGCCGGCGATACTGCCCGTATAACTCCTGATAGTGTTTGTGACGTTGTGCATTCGGTTCAAAGACCCGGTCGCGGTGGACAAAATGCTCGACGCCCTCGCGCGCGCTTGAAAACACGCCGGTGGCCATTCCCGCGAGAAGGGCCGCACCCAGCATCCCGCATTCCGTGATGCGCGGACGTACAAACGGCACGCCCAAGATGTCCGCCTTGATCTGGAGCCATGCCGCCGATTTCGCACCGCCCCCCGTCGCCACAAATCCCGACATGTCAATCCCCATCGCTTTCAGTGAATCCAGGCTTTCCAGAAAATAGAACGTCGCGCTTTCCATGATGGCCTTCAGGATTTCACCCCGCTGCGTCGTGGTGCGCAAGCCCGCGATGACCCCCGCCGAATCCGAAATGAAATCCGGCGTGCCCGTGATCTCGAAATGCGGCAACACCAGCAGCCGCGTGGGTTCCGGAGGCAGTTCCCGCATCAGCACATCGTACAGGTCTTCATTGCCGTCCAGCAATTGCTTGTCCGCCGCCGCGAAGGTATCGCGAAACCACCGCACCAGCACGCCGCTTTGATTGTATATGAAGGAAACATACAATCCCTTCAGCACATGATGCTCCACATTCAACCCGCAGGGAAGCATCTCCTCCGCCGAAGGAATCCGCGCATACGTTGGCGCGATGCATTCCACCGTACCGATCCCGCAGCAGGCCTTGCCGGCCTCGAAAATGCCCGCCCCCAGCGAATTGCAGCACTGATCATGTCCGCCCACCACAATTTGGACGTCCTTCGGCAGCCCCAACCGTTCCTCCATTTCTTTACTGACATAGCCTGCGCGGGTTCCGCTCGATACCGGGGTTGGGAACTTGTCCCGGTCCAGGCCCGACCAGCCCAACAATGAATCCGACCAGTCCTCCTTGTGGATGTCGAAAAGCAGCGTGCGGTTCGCGAGCGAGTGGCTGGTCACCGGTTCACCGCCCAGCATGAACGCAATTAAATCCGCCCACAATAGAAATTTCCATGCGCCTTGGTAGACCTCCGGCTGATGATCCTTGAGCCACAACAACTTTGGCAGCGAATAATTTGGCCCGAGGATGTTGGGATTGATCTTGTAAAACGTCTGCTGCCCGATCTCCGCCAAAAGCCGGTCCACATACTCACTGCCCCGCAAATCCGTGTGCAGAATGCTGTTGCCCAGTATCTCCCGCCCCGCGGACACCGGGGTCATCGCCTCGCCCATCGAACTGATGCACAGCGCCGTTATCGGGTCCCGCTTCGCGTGCGC
>CAYXPO010000368.1:0-5386 GCA_964466925.1 uncultured Nitrospirales bacterium | reverse complement strand
ACATCGGTGCTCTTCAACTCCGGCACATACCGCCGGCGGTTCATCAGCGTGGTACCATAGCCGGTGCCGCGCGCCGTCTCCGTCACCTGTTCCAGCCAGCGTTTCACCTCCGGGTACTGTTCGAAGTAGCTGTCAATGAAACGCGCGGCTTCCGCCGTGGAGATGCCCAGGTTGCGCGACAACCCAAAGGGGCTGATGCCGTAGACCACGCCAAAGTTCACCGCCTTGGCTTGCCGCCGCATTTCCGCGGTGACTTTTTCCGGGGCGGTCTTGAAGACCCGCGCCGCGGTGTCCCGGTGGACGTCCTGTTCCGTGAAGAACGCGGCCTGCAGGTTCTTGTCGCCGGAGAGATGGGCCAGAATGCGTAATTCAATTTGTGAGTAGTCGGCGGAAATCAGCTTCAGGGTTGGGCCGCCGGCCACGAACCCCTCGCGAATTCTCCGTCCGAGCTCGGTGCGCACAGGGATGTTTTGCAGATTTGGATCGCTGCTCGACAGGCGCCCTGTCGCCGCCACTGCCTGGTTAAACGATGTATGAATGCGGCCGGTTTCCGGATGGATCAATTTGGGCAATGCATCCACGTACGTGCCGCGTAGTTTCTCCAAAGTTCTGTACTCGAGGATTTTTTCCGGGAGGGGATGCTCCCGCGCCAGTTCCTCGAGCACCTCCACATCGGTGGAGTATCCCGTTTTGGTCTTGCGGACCGTTCTCAGCCCGAGCTTCTCGAAAAGAATCTCTTGGAGTTGTTTGGGGGAGTTTATCTTGAACGGCTCCCCGGCTAATTCAAATATTTCGTGTTCGAGGGCTTCGAGCCGCGCCTCGATCTCTTCGCGCAACCGGTCAAACAATTCCGTGTCAATGGCGATCCCGGCCTTCTCCATCCGCGCCAGCACGGCGATCAACGGAACCTCGACCTCCTGGAAGAGCGCCTCCAAATCCCGTTCGCGGAGTTGCGGGTGGAACACTTCGGCAAGACGCCATGCATAATCGGCATCTTCACATGCATACTCGCATGCGCGATCCACAGGAACCCGATCGAAGGTAATGGCTTTCGCGCCGCGCCCAATCAATTCTTTTATGGGAGTTGGCGTCAGCCGGAGATATTGGAGGCTAACCTCGTCTAGATTGTGCCTTAAACGGGAGGGGTCTGTCAAGTAGGACGCCACCATGGTGTCCATGGCAATTCCCTGAAGCCGGATTCCGTGCCGGTCGAACACCAGCAGGTCGTATTTTATGTTGTGGCCAATCTTGCCCAAGGCAGGGTCTTCCAACAGGGGGCGCAGCAGTTCCAGCACGCGCGGCGCGGGGAGGGGCGTCAATTGTTCCGCGGTGGTCAGGTCATCGGGGTCGCGGAAGATGGTCAAGGCTTCGGGGGTGTGACCCACGGGAATATAATACGCTTTCCCGCTCCGGCAGCTGAGCGAAACCCCCACAAGGTCCGCGCGCAGGGGATCAAGGGAGGTGGTTTCCGTGTCCACGGCAAAGGTTTTGGCGGCGCGCATTTCCTGGAGCACGTCCTGCAATTCCGGTTCGGTGAGCACCAGGCGGTAGTCGTGTTGTTCCGGGGCCGGGGCGTTTTCCGGCAGCAGTTCCTTGAGTAGCGAGTGAAATTGCAGCGCGTCGAACACTTCGATGAGCGTGTCGCGGACGGGTTCTTTGCGGCGGCACTCGCGGACCGGCACGCCGCAGTCCACATCCGTCTTGATGGTGACAAGTTCCCGGCTGAAGAAGGCCTGTTCTCGATCCTGTTCCAACCGTTCTTTCAGCTTGCCCTTCAATGCATCAAGATGGGCGTAGATGCCTTCGAGTGATCCGTATTCTTCGATGAGTTTCTTCGCGGTCTTTTCGCCGATGCCTTGAACCCCCGGCACATTGTCCGCCGTGTCGCCTATCAAGGCCAGCGCGTCAATGACATGTTCCGGCCCCGCGCCAAAACGCTCCATCACCTCCTCCCGGGAATACCAAACCCCGGCGTCGCCCTTCGAGGGATCAAACACACGGACGCTGTCGCCAATCAATTGGAGCAGATCCTTGTCGCCGCTGACAATGACCGCTTCGAGGCCGCTTTGCGCCGCCTCGCGGGCGAGGGTGCCGATCACGTCATCGGCCTCGACCCCCGGCACCACCAGCAAGGGCAGATTCAATGCCTTAACGACCTCGTGCATCATGGGGAACTGGTCCTTAAGGTCCTGCGGGGTTTCCTGGCGCGTGGCCTTGTATTCGGGATATTGTTCTTCCCGGAAACTCTTCCCGGGCGCGTCAAACACCACCGCGATATAGGCCGGATTGTGCTCGCGGAGGATTTTCAGCAAAATCCGCGTGAATCCATAGACCGCATTGGTGGGGCGGCCCTTGGCGTCGGTGAGCGGGGTCTTGATGGCGTAATACGAACGAAACGCATACGCCATGGCATCAATAAGAAAAATCTGTTCAGGCATGTTGCCTCCCCTCGATGAGCGCCAGGATTTCATGCGCGGCGCGTTCCGAAGCGCCCCGATCCCCAAGCAGGTGCCGGAGTTCGGCATAATCCTTCAACATTTGCCCGCGGGCGGGTGTATCCGCGATGAGTTCCAAGGCTTTGGGAAGCATTTTTTCCGGTACGGCCTCTTGTTGAATGTATTCCGGCACAATGCCCCGGCCCATGAGAATATTCACCAGCCCGATATGCGTAATGCCCCGGATAAACCACCGGGCCAGCCAATAGTTCATGGAGCCGACCTTGTATACGATGATCATGGGCACGTTGAACAAGGCGGTTTCCAGCGTGGCGGTTCCGGACGCCACAAGGCAGAACCGCGCCCGCGCCAACACGTCATGCATGCCGCCCACCCGCACTTCAATCGGGAAATCCCCGAGCAGCGCGCGCACCTGGCGCGCACGGTCTTCATTCACGCAGGGGGTGACAAAGCGCGCATGCGGATAACACGCCCGAATGCCCGCCGCGGCCGCCGCCATGGGATGCATCAGCCGGGCGATTTCCTGCTCGCGGCTGCCCGGCAATAGGCCGATGACCAGAGGTTCCTTCTTGTCGCCATCCGTTCGTCCGGTCTCGATGTGGTCCAGCAGAGGATGCCCGACATAGGTGCAATCCACGCCTGCGTTGCGGTACAGCGCCTCCTCGAAGGGCAGAATCACCAGCATTTTGTCCACAACCCGGGCCAAGGTATGAATGCGGTTTTTCTTCCAGGCCCACACCTGCGGGCTGATGTAATAGACCACCGGAATGCCCAGGGCGTGGGCGGCTTTGGCGATCCGTATATTGAAGCCCGGATAGTCTATCAACACCACGGCATCCGGGCGCGTTTCACGCAAGTGCCTCCCGGTGTCCAGGAGCAGGCGGCGCAACGGCAGAAGCCGCTTGATGACCTCCGAGAATCCCATGATGGCCTGCCCGGCGAGGTCCTGCCGCAGCGCCATCCCGGCCTCCGCCATCAATTGCCCGCCCAAGCCTTCGCAGTGGACCGTGGAATCCGCTGCGCGCAGGGCGCGAATGAGGCTTGCGCCATGGATGTCGCCGGACCGTTCGCCCGCCACAAAGAAAATGCGTTTCACGGATGCTCCCGAATATAGGCCAGAATTTGTTCCGACAGGCGCACCGCCTTGAGTCCGTCTTCGCCGGAGACCACCGGGCGGCGTCCTTCCCGCACGCAACTTACGAACGACTCCAGTTCCAGTTTCAGCGGTTCTTCCTTCCGCACCGGCAGCGGTTCAATGCTGATGTGCTCCATTGGATTGGCGCCCGGCGGGATGGGCCCCGGCATCTTGCGGTACACCAGCACCTCCTGGGCGCTGTAGTCGGTGGCCACATAGGCGTTTTCCGCGAAGATGCGTATCTTGCGCATGCGGTCCACCGAGACCCGGCTGCTGGTGATGTTCGCCACGCACCCGGAAGCGAAACGGATGCGGACGTTCGCGATGTCCTCGCTTTCGGAAAAGATGGGGGTTCCCGCGGCGTCGATCCAGGTGATTTCCCCCGGTTCCATCGCCAGCACAATGTCCAGATCATGAATCATCAGGTCCAGCACGACACTGACGTCCGCCCCGCGCATGGGATATGGGCTGAGCCGGTGGCACTCGATGAATTTCGGCTTGGAAAAACTCTCCATCACCGCCATGACCGCGCCGTTGAAGCGTTCGATATGTCCGACCTGCAAGCACAGGTTGCGTTCGCGCGCCGCCGCCGCCATGCGTTCGGCTTCCGCGATGGTGGGCGACATGGGTTTCTCCACCAGCACATGCACGCCCGCCTCCAGCAGTTCCAAGACGGCCTCGCAATGCGTGGTGGACGGGGTCGCCACGGAAACGGCCTCCACCCCCAAAGCAAGCAGGCTTTTAATGTCCGGAACACCGGGGACCGCAAAATCGTTGGCGGCTTTCGCGCGTTTCTCCTCATTGATATCCGCCACCCCCGCCAGCGTGACGTCCGGCAACAGCGCGTAATTCCGCGCGTGATGGTACCCCAGGTGCCCCACCCCCGCTACGCCCACACGCAATGATGCCATGTAGTTCTCCTATTGCTATACCCGGAACCCGGAACCCGGAACCCGTTATCTGTTACTGCAATCCCCGCTTGGAGTTGCGGACAAAATCCAGGATCACCCGGCGCTCCTCGCATTCCGGCACTTGATCTTCAATGGCTTTTACGGCCTGGCTGGTGTTCATATTCGACCGGTAAAGCAGCTTGTACATCTTGCGTATATGCGCGATGGTTTCCTTGCTGAAACCGGCGCGCTCCAAACCGACCACGTTCGGCCCGTGGCAGAGGGTGGGCTGTCCGGCGAGAATCATGTAGGGCAGCGCGTCCTGGGCCACCCGCGACATGGCGCCCAGAAAGGCCATTTTACCCACGGTGCAGAACTGGTGAATGCCGGTCAAGCCGCCGATGATGGCGCGGTCGTGCACGGTGACATGGCCCGCCAAGGCGGCGGAATTCGCCATGATGACCCCGCTTCCCACGGAACAGTCGTGCCCGATATGCGAACAGGCCATTAACAGACAGCCGCTTCCCACGGAGGTGACTTTATGTTCGTCGCCGTCGCCGTAGTCGGTGCTGGAACTGATGGTGACAAATTCGCGGAAGGTGTTGTTGTCGCCAATGCGGGTCTTGCCAATAGCGCCCTTTTTGTGCTTCAAGTCTTGCGGCAATACGCCGATTTGGGCGCCGCTGAACAGGCGGTTGTTCGCGCCGAGAAGGGTTCCCGCCCCGACGATGCAGTGGGGCCCGATGACTGAGCCCGCGCCTATCTTCACATTCGCTTCAATTATGCTGAACGCCTGGACTTCCACGTCCTGGGCCAATTCCGCCGATGGATGAACGATGGCGGTTGAATGAATTGTCATAACCTCCCCATCTCCTCTTTGGTCTCAATACCTTGCCGTAATCTTC
>CAYXPO010000367.1:0-5400 GCA_964466925.1 uncultured Nitrospirales bacterium | reverse complement strand
GAAGCCTGGCTTGACCAGGGCGGTGATGAGGCCGGGTTCGATGTTGCATGGCCGCAGATCAAGCAAGATCACATCATAGGCAAAATGGCCGCCCGGGATGCGAGACGGGCCGCCGCCTCCGCCGCCATCCGCGTTTCGTGGTAGACAATAAGCCTATAGGCTTTCGGCCAAATGTGGCGGTTTACAGGACTGTTTTCTGTGAGCCGCCGCTGATGTTTTTCAAGTACCATAGCGGCGTGCTTGTGGGTTTTGTGGGTTTTGTTCCGGTTTTCCTATATGGCCGTTTTTATTACTGTTTTACAATTATATATAACTAACAAATACATACTATGGCACACTTATGGCACAATTGTTCAAAAGAAATGGCATTTTCTGACAGCAAACCACAATCAATCAACAAGTGATTCCCTGTCTTGCCCATAAAGGCAGAATCCCTAATGTTTACATGTCAGTAAGTGCTTTTTCGTGCCGCTATTATTTGCTAATTGCTATATACCTATAGATACCCGTGTACTATTCTCAGTCCCATCACAGGGGTTCGAACCCCCTAGGGGCTGCCATTTATAGCATGAATTAAGTACTTCCGTAACCTCGGGAGTGCTTTTTTTTGTGCTGGTTTCGAGCAAGGCCATCAAGCCTGCCGGTTGCCAAACCAACGTTTCTCGGCCTTCGATATGTAGGCTATGTCGTGCGTGTGGTGGGTATTGCGGGGCGCTTGGAAATCAACGGGAATGCAAGATGGGTCAAGTGGCTGGTGTTGGCTTTTGTGACGTTATTGGGCGTGCTTAGGAATGTTCCGGTGTTTCCGTTTTCGGGTTTGACGTCGTGAAAGGCGGGGCAATGATGATTGGTGGGTTCCGCTTCGCTTCAGCCCCCTACAAATTACAAACTTCATGCTACTCAGTCAGGGTCTTCGATGGGGATTTCGGCATGGACCAAGGGCCGGCTGGCAATGGGCGGGGCTTCGGTGCGGAAGGTGAATTCGAGTTGTTGGCGGCGGATAAAGTTGTACCGCTTTAGGAGGCGCAGGGTCTGGAGGCTTTGCGAGGGCGCATAGTTTCCATCCGCGCTGATGCGCGACAGCATGTCCTGCAAAATGGTGGGAAACTCGATGATGTGGCCGATATCCATCTCGCGGAGTAGTTCGAGGGTTTTGGCGCGGGGTCCGGCGGAATTGGGCAACTCCGAAATGACCAGGATGGTGGTAAAGTCCTCCGCGCCGAAGACACTCTCCGCCAAGGCGTGAATCTCATCGCCCGCCACATGCCCCAGCACGGTGTTGTTTTCCACGACGGAGGGATAAAACCGGTCGGCATGCCACGCGCGCACTTCGACCACGGCCCGGTAAAGGAAAGGAATGTCTTCCGCGCGCAGGAGAAAATCCACGTCGCGGCGCGATTCCGGGTTGGTGTGTTCCACAAAGAGCAGGTAGCCCGGATCGGCCACATGCGGGAAGGCCTCGTGCCGCCAATGCGTGAGCACGTGGAAAAGGTTGAGTTCGAAAAACTCGCGCACCAATTGCATGTTCAATTCACTCATGACGGCGTCTCCGGGCGTTAACTTCCCAATAATTGTTTTGCGGCGGCGTGTTCCGGTTCCATGTCCAGGACGCGTTTTGCGAGGTCCCGGGCGGCGTCCGCGCGGCCCATGTGCTGCAAGCAGAGGCCCTGTTTGGCCAGAATATCGGCGAGGGTGAAATGCGCATCGTACGCGCCGTATTGCCGGCCCGGCTGGGCGCATTCCGCCGCGCGCTGGAAAAATTCCGCCGCCTTGTCGAAGATTTGCTGGGCAAACTGGACCTCGCCGCGCAGGAAGTATCCTTCGGGCTGGGCGGGATTGGCCTCGATGTGTTTCTCGATCAACGCTTCGGCGCGCTGCAGGGCGTCGGTGGAAATATCCGGGCGGTTGGCGAGCACCGCGGCACGGCCCAGGAGATAGAAGGTGCCGAAATTGGCCCCGCCCTGTGAAACGGCCGTCTGACACAGCAGGACGGCAATGTCCCAATTGGATTGTTGAAAGGCGCAATAGGCCAACCCCAGGCTGGCGCGGGCATTATCCGGCTTGATGCGCGAGATTTCCTCGAAGATGGCCTGCGCGCGGTCCGGCATGCCCATATCCAGGAGCGCGAAGCCGAGGTCCAGCCGGGGGGGGACCAGATTCGGGCGGCTCTTGATCACAAAATGAAAATACTCACTGGCCTTTTGCGCCTGCCCCATCCTGAGGTAACATTTGCCGAGATGGTGATAGGCGGAGTAATGCGCCCGGTCCATTTTGATCGCCTGCTCAAAAAACTTGATCGCCTCGGGCAAGTCGCCCTTCATGCTGGCGGTCACGCCTTCGTCGTAATAACTGTCCGCATTTTCACCGCCGAATACCATACTGAAGTTCCTTATGCCGGGCCGCGCAGCGCAAGCAGCGCCTGGCGGACCTGGTCCTCGGTTATATCCGTTCGCTGCACTACATGGCCCAGGGTGTCCGGCAGCACAAATTTCAATGTGCCCGCGCGGGCCTTCTTGTCTTTCTTCATGGCCGCCAGGGTCTCTTCCACCGGCACTTCATTCCACGCCACCGGCAGACCATAGGCCGTGCAACATTCACGCTGACGCTGCACAAAGGCGTCATCCACCATGCCCAAATCGCGCGCCAGATATCCTGCCGCCATCATGCCCAGCGCCACCGCCTCGCCGTGCAGATAACGCGTATACCGCGTGACCGACTCGATGGCGTGGCCAAACGTATGCCCGTAATTCAGGATGGCGCGCAGACCCTGCTCCGTCTCATCTTCCGCCACCACCGCCGCCTTAATCTCACACGACCGCCGGATCGGATATTCCAGCGCGGTCCAGTCCCGGCTCAGAATGGCCTGCGCCCGCGATTCCATATAGCCGAACAGCGCCGCGTCCGCGATCACCCCGTGCTTGATGATCTCCGCGATGCCCGCGCGGAGTTCCCGGTCCGGCAGGGTGTGCAACAGCGTCAGATCAATGAGCACGGCTTTGGGCTGATGAAACACGCCAATCGAATTTTTGCCCAGCGGATGATTCACGCCGGTCTTCCCGCCCACGCTCGAATCCACCTGCGCCACAATGGTCGTGGGAATTTGAAGGAAGGGAATGCCGCGCATGAACACGCCCGCGGCGAACCCCGCCATGTCCCCCGCGACGCCGCCGCCCAAGGCGATAATCAAGCTCGAACGGTCCAGGCCGCCTTCGAGAAAAGCCCCGCAGATGGCCTCCACCTGATCGAGCCGCTTGTATTCCTCGCCTGCGGGAAAGGAGTATAAAACACACTTCAAACCCGCCTGATGCACCAGTTCAAGCACGCGCGCGGCATACAACGGCCCCACCTGGCTGTCCGTGACGATCCCCGTCACGCCCTTCGCACGAACCTGCCGCAACGCCTCCGGCAACAGTTCAAGCACCCCTTCCCCAATATGAATGGGGTAGGCGCGTTCTCCTAAAGGCACTGTAAGCGTTGTGGCCATTCTTGCGTCCTTATACCGTTACTTTGATGGTGCGGCCCGTGTCGGAGGCTTTTTCCGCCGCCAAAATCACCGCCAGGGATTTCATGCCTTCTTCCCCGGGGCAATAGGGGGCTTCCAGCCCCATGATGGCGCGGCAGAACGCCCCGCCCACGTCAATTCCCCAGCCCGCGTCCGCATTGGTGGGCGGCGGCGGCATGGGGAATTCGATCTCGCATCCCGGCTTCACCAATTGCGCCACCAGCGGCTTGCCCGGGAACAAACTCACCGCGAGCGTGCCGTTGGCGCAATGCAGAATCATGTAATTGGCTTCCATGCCCTTGACGGTCCACGAAGACGCCAGCGTGCCGAGCGTGCCATCCGCAAATTTGAGCGTGGCGACAAAATTGTCCTCGACGTCCGTGTTCTTCTTTTCCAGGCGGCCATAGTGCGCCGAAACTTCCACAATCTCCTTGCCCGTCAAATACCGGATCAGATCGGCTTTGTGCACGCCCAAATCCGCCATCGCCCCGAAACGCGCTTCCTTCTTCCGGAAAAACCACTTGCCCGTGGGGCTCCAGTATTCCGGACCCTCATGGCCGAACATGGCGGTCACGTGGAGGATTTTGCCCATGATGCCGCTGTCGAGCACTTCCTTTGCCTTGCGGTGTGCGGGAAACCGGCGCTGGCTCTGGTTCACCATCAACAACACCCCCGCCTTCTTCGCCGCGGCAATCATCGCCTTCGCCTCCGTCAGGCTGGTGGCCATGGGTTTTTCCACCAGCACATGGCATCCGGCCTTCGCCGCCGCGATGGTCACCGGCCCGTGCAGTACATTGGGCAGGCACACCGACACCGCGTCCACGCCGCCCGATTTCAACAGCGCCTTGTAATCCGTGAATACCTTGGCCTTCGGCGCATATTGCCGCGCCAGGGTTTCCGCCTTGCCCTTGACAACATCACAAAACGCCACCAGTTCCGCTTCCGGAGCCGCGGCATAATCCGGCACATGCAAATGTTGCGCGATGGCGCCGCAACCGATAATTCCTATCTTCAACGAATTCATTCAGGAGTATCCTCTTGTTCCAAGTTGAAAACACGCCGGGGCCCAACCCATGGCCCGTCTGGAAAGGGTATTGTAGTCACCCCGCCGGAAACGGCGCAACCTGCGCGCCTTTCGCCGGGCGGCGCTTTTATTTTTACTCCCCGTCATGGTAAAAAGAGGTTCATGACCGAGGAAAACTAACGGGCGGAGCGGAACCATGATAAAGACGGGGAATCGGACGATGGTATTGCAGGCGGCGAGGGAACAGTTCGCGGAAACAGGTTTTCATGACACCGCGGTGGAAACCATCCTGCGGCAGGCCCGCCTTTCCAAAAACACCCTGTACGCGGGTTTTTCCAATAAGGACGCCCTCATCATCGCCACCCTGATCGAATACCGGAAACAATGGCTGGGTTGGTTCGCCGGGGCGGTCGAGGAATACAGCATCGAGCCCATGGAACGCCTGGTGGGGCTGTTTGACGTGCTCGGCGCATGGTTCCAGCAACCGTCCTTCCGCGGATGCCTCATCACCCAGGCCCTGATGGAATATCCCGCGCCCAAGCACCCCATTCACAAAGCCGCCCTGCGCCAGAAACGGATTGTCCACGCGAAGCTCCATGAATGGGTGAAGAAAGCCCTCCGGCCCGCGCCGGACTCCCTGTGCACCCTAGTGGATGTGTTGTTCGACGGCGCCATTCTCACCGCGCAGTATTCCCCCGAATCCGAACCCGCGAAAGAGGCACGGGCGATACTGGAACTCGTGATCAGAACGTTTCATTAAACCTCAAGTTCCGCCATATGCCGAACACCAGGAATATGCCCCCCTGAGAGATCGAGAAAAATGTCTCGTAGTTTTTTTTCAATTCTTCCAGCGTTTCACCTTGGGTCCAATAAT
>CAYXPO010000366.1:1162-5416 GCA_964466925.1 uncultured Nitrospirales bacterium | reverse complement strand
GGATCAAAGCGCACCCAGCCGGTTCCGGGGAACAGCGCTTCCACCCAGAGATGCGCCATGCGTGCACGGATGGTGTAGGAGCCGTCGAAGGTATTCCACTCCCCCCCCCGGTATCCGCTTACCACGCGGGCGGGAATTCCGAGCCCGCGCAACATAAGGGCCATGGCGCTGCTGAAAAGTTCGCAATGGCCGCGGCGTTCGCGCAACAGGAAAGCGTCTATGGGGTTACGTTCCGGGAGCGCCGGTACAACGAGGGAATAGCGGAAATTGGGTCCGCTGAGCCACGCCTGGAGGGCGCAGGCCTTGTCATAGTTGTTTTGCGCGTTTTTAGTGATATCATTGACCAAGGCGAGGGTTTCGGGCAGGAGGTCGTGATGGGTGAGCAGTGTAAAATCCTGAGGGTTCATGCGCGCGGCATAATCCGTGGGGGCGGTCCGCAAGAAGTTGGGGTCAACAGGCGGGATTTCAGACAAAACTTCATAGGAGGCGCGGCGTTCGCGAATGCTTTGGAGCAGTACCGTGAAGTCTTTTGTGGAATCCCAGAGGACACTCATGCCCCTGGAGGTGCTTTGAAGCGAAACACGCCAGACGAGGTCCAAACAGGGGATGCCTTCACTGGGAACGTCCTCCATGTAGATTTCCTGGCGGACGATTCGCTGGCCGGTGGATTTGTTGCGTTCGGCAACGAGAACATGGCTTCGAAAGGGGGCGAGCAGCGAGGCAAACGCGGTGTTGGGCACATTGGGCAGGCCGGTGTCATTGAGGGGGGTGTGTTTCCATTGGACACCATCGTAACGGGGCAGGGAAGTGATGCGCCAGTACATCTCGCCGGCATACTGGCCGTTGGGTTCATCGGGGAAGGTGACACGCATGACGGCGGTGGCGTCTTCCGTCAGAATGGTTCTGCGGCTTAAATTGACGGTGCGGGGGATGCCGGTGCGGGTCAATTCGAGGGAGTTGCGCCCGAGGAAGCCCGCTTCGACGCGCGGGGTGGCCACGAAAAAAACAGAGGTGAGCACCACGGCGATGCAGGAAACGAGAAAAATGGCCAGTATCAAACCGGCGTCAAAACGTGCGGGAAACGTTACGGGAACGGCCGGCACGGCGCCTGTTTTCCCGATAATTTCCGGAGCAGTGGCCACGCTGTTCAGGGCGTCCATATACAAGCGCAGCGAAATGAAGGCCCAGATGGAACTGACCAGGAACAGAAGCATGGCCAGACCGATAAGGGGTTCGGGCGATTGCGCGCAGGCCGCCAGTACCAGAAAGAAAGACATCAGGTACAGGTGATAGTAGTTGGACTCGGATTTTCGGTGAAGGAGGGTATGCGCAAGCACGAACATAATGACCACGAGCACGCCATTGAGGACGCCGAGTATCAGAAAGAACAGAGGGATGAAACATAAAAAAGTTATGGAAATCCCTTTGGAGAAAATCCGGTACGCCCGGTAGTGCCGGTCCAGCCATTCCCCCAAAGGGGAAAGCAGAAGCAATAGCAGAGGAAAAAGAAGGAGTACGGTGCTGTATTCCCGGACGGCGGTCAGCGCCAGAAACCCCGCGAACACCACCCCCGCGGAGGAAAAGCGCACTATGAGCGGCGTCCGGTCAAGCATGGACCACCTCGTTGAGATTCAGGGCGTACAGGGCGCCGAAGGCGGCTTTATTCCCCCATTGCCGGGGATCGGGAGAAATACAAATCAGGCGTGCTTCCTGGTGTTCGAGAGAATGCAAAAAAGCCTCGAAATCCAGGTCTTCCCGAAATGGAATCACCCTGGCGAGCATATCAAGTATTTTGCGCTCGTGATGGGTGCCCTCGCCTGCTTCGAGCACGGCGCCGGGGGCGGCGATCCCGACATGATAGCGGCGTTTCAGGAGGGAAATCGCAAGGGAGGCGGTTAATTCGATGGCTTCTTCAAAACGCTCATCGAAGTCCGGCAGGTCCGGCACGATTCGCGTATCCAGGGCAAAGGTTACAAAGCGGGAATGATGCAGGGACATTTCCCGGACCATCCAAACACCCATGCGCGCGCTGATGCGCCAAGCCACCCGGCGCAGTTCGTCGCCGGGCAGGTACTCGCGCAGGCTGAAGAATTCATCACCGTCCGCCGTGATCGTCCGTGCGGCGGCGGAAGGCCCGTGCATTTGTTCCACCACAGTGGTGCGCAAAGGGAAAACCCTGGGGTACACGAGGACTTCGAGTCCGTCTTGATATCGTTTCCGGCGTTCCATGAGGCCGAAGGGAAAGCTGGTGTGGAGGAGGAAGGACGGCAGGGGATGCACACCGCGTTTATCCATGGTCATGGGAATGTTCAGGAGGGCGGCTCCCCGTGCGGGAATTTTGGTGACGGCCCCCAAAAGGTTTTTCGGGGAATCCTGGCGGCGGATGCCCAAGCCCATGGCGGGCAGAAAACGTTTGTGGTTTTCAATGCGGACACCGGCCAGGAAGGGTTCCATGCGGTAGACGGCGGCGGGGGCTTCCCGTTGCATACAGAGCCGGCGCATATTCCAAAACATGAGGATCACTGAGATGAACATGAAACTGAGGACGCCGCCCAAGACCAGGTAAAACAGGTTGTTTCCGGTGTTCCACGCGGCGAACAAGAGCAAGAAGGCGATGAGGCCAAACGCGCCTCCCGAACGGGTAAAACGATTGCCCGCCCTTTTGCCGCGAACGGGGCGCATGTTAGTCCGGGGCCTTGACGGTTTTCAGGATTTCGGTGATGACGCGGGCGCGTTCGCGGGCCGCCGTGGCGAGATCGGCGCCGCGGGATTTAATGAGGATTCGATGGCCGAGCACGGGTTCGGCCATGTATTTCACATCGGCGGGGGTAACGAAGTCTTTTCCCTCCACCATCGCGCGCGCCTGACAGGCTTCGTAAAAGGACAACGCACCGCGGGGGCTGGCCCCCAGTTGAATCTGTTCATGGGTACGGGTGGCTTGTACAATGGCGAGCATGTACTGCGCCACAGACTCATCCACGTGGATTTGGCCAACGCAATCCTGCATGTGAAGAAGGGACGCGGCGGTCAGTACGGGCTGCAACTCCGCAAGGTCTTTCAGGGGATCCCGGCGGCGCATGATGCGCAGTTCGTCGGCGGCGGGCGGATACCCAATCTCGGCCCTCAGGAGAAAGCGGTCCAGTTGGGATTCGGGAAGGGTGTATGTGCCTTCGTATTCAATGGGGTTCTGGGTGGCCATGACAATGAAGGGTCTGGGGAGCGGATAAGTTTTCCCGTCCACGGAGACTTGGTTTTCACTCATGGCTTCCAGCAGGGCGCTCTGGGTTTTCGGGGGGGTGCGGTTGACTTCGTCCGCCAGCACCACATTGGCAAAAATCGGCCCCTGCCGGAACTTAAACTCCTGGGTCTTGGGATCAAGGATGGAAACCCCCAGTATGTCCGAGGGGAGCATGTCGCTGGTGAACTGGATGCGGCAAAACGAGCAGTCCAGGGAGCGTGCAATGGCTTGGGCAATCGTTGTTTTTCCAATGCCGGGGACGTCTTCTATCAGGATGTGCCCCCGGGCGAGGAGTCCGACAATACAGAGCTTCACCACTTCATATTTGCCAAAGACGACGCGTTCGACGTTTTCAACGAGTTTTTTTGCCTGTTCAACGGCTTGCCTGTCCATGAAACACTCCGGGATTACAACCAGCGTTCAAACCATTCGTCGGCCACTTCCAGGGTTTCGGGGGTGATTCGGTGCCCGTCATGATGCCCGTAGTAGTCAATGGCGCCGGGCGCCCCCAGCAGTTTATAGATGCGGCTCGCCGTGGTAACGGCTTTCTGGCAGCTCCGGGGATTGGCATAGACGGCGTCCGTGAGCGTGGTGATGATCAGGGTGGGGCTTGGCGCGGCCAAGGCCAGGATGTGTTCCCAATCGAAAGGATACTTTCCGGACTTGATGATTTCCTTCAGTTTCGGGAGCAGAATGAACCCTTCTTCGGGAAACCAGCGTTCCGGTTCTTTGTCAGTGGCAAAACGGGTGAACCCGCAACTGGCCACGCAGGCTTGGATACGGTCGTCAAAGGCGGCAAGCAACATGGCGTTGTAGGCGCCGAGGCCATGGCCGACAACCCCCACGCGCGCGGCGTCCACGCGCTTGACTTCGGAGAAAACATCTATGGCGCGCATGTGGTCGGCCAGCATCTTGGCGGTGACAGAGCTTTTGGGATTGTCTTTGTAGAAGGTTTTGGTGTCGTAGGGCTTGAGTTTCATGGAAACACGGTCCCCGGCGGTGATGCAATCGGGGGC
>CAYXPO010000366.1:0-1152 GCA_964466925.1 uncultured Nitrospirales bacterium | reverse complement strand
AGGGTCACGAAGCCGTGTTCGGCATAATGCTGGGCGAGGGCCATTCGGGCCTCGCCTTCGAGACCGGCGGGCTCGTCTTTTCCCTGGGGCACCTGCTGGTGGCAGCACAAAATGCCGGGGGCCTCGTCTTTTCCATCGGGCACAAAAAGCCACGCGGAGATGCGGTCCCACGCATCCACGAAGTAGTTGATGCGCTTGCGGACATAACCGCGGAATTCGACTTCATCAACGGTTTTGAGCTGGAGATCAATACGATCCTTGGAGACAGGGCCTATGACGTCCAGCACCGCCGCCTCGATTTGGCTGCGCATGGCAGTCCAATCCACCGGTGATTTAACTTTTGCGAGGTCAAGCATACGGTTGTTGTCTCCAAAGATTCATGTGCATCATCCAGCCGATACTCCAGGCATAGTAGAAACTCAGCGCGGCAATTGCAACCTTGGGGCGGCCGCGCCATGGGGACAGGGTAGCATATTGGCGCCCATTCATGTAAATCATGCACGATGGCACAAACATTTCCCGCCGTCACAGGCGTTCCTGTTCAACTGTACCCAAGGACAATGAGCCACGCTCCACAGGGATAGTGTCCAGATGCGGGCATGTGTTGTCAACAGAACCCGCTTTTCACGGATCGGTTCCATTGGCGTTCCCGGTCCTTGTTAGGATAGGCATCAGGGCCGCCCACTGCAAACAAGGCCTGTTGGCGCAACGGTGCGGAAGCGGCATGGATTTAGCTATACTGTGGCCATGGAATCCACGCATGACATGCCCCCGAGCGAAATCCGCCAGCGCCACGCGGCGCTGAAAGCGGAGATCGAGCGGCATAACCGTTTGTATTATGTCGAGGCCGCGCCGGAAATCAGTGACTTCGAGTATGACGCGCTGATGCGCGCACTGATTGACTTGGAGGAGCGGCATCCCGTGTTGTGCACGCCGGACTCGCCCTCGCAACGGGTGGGCGGCGCGCCGATTGAGGGGTTTGAGACGGTTACCCACCACGTCCCCATGTTGTCCATTGACAATACATATAATGAGCGGGAATTGCGCGAATTTGACGAACGGGTGAGGAAGGGATTGGGCGGGGAGGCTCCGGCGTATGTGGTGGAGTTGAAAATGGACGGGGTGGCCATATCGCTCCGGTATGAGGAAGGG
>CAYXPO010000365.1:0-5417 GCA_964466925.1 uncultured Nitrospirales bacterium | reverse complement strand
GAACCGGAAAAGATTGACGCCAGTTACGCCTATTTTGGCTGGGCGTTTGATCGTCTGACCAAGCTGGGACCTCCGGAACCCATCTCCAACTTCACGGTGGTGGGTGACACGATTGACTTGATTGGCGGTGCGTTGCCCACGGGTGAAGTCTGCGCTCCTGCACAATTCGGGGCGGCCATCGAGTGCCTGTTTAATGACATCACATCGCTGTTGGGCCAATTGGCCGCGGGCAATGTTTCCTCGGCGGTGGCCGCGGAAGCCCGCAAGAAGGTGGACAAGGATATTGAACTGGTTGATCAAGATGCGGGGTTGGATTACTCCGGCTATGGCAATGGCGGCGGGAATGTGATCTATCGTCTTCGTGAAGGCATTGAACGCTTCCTGATTACGGACATCAACAATCCGGCGGCCACGGCGCAAGCCCAGAGCGAGCTGTTTGTCATGCTGGACGCGTTTGCCAATACCGGCGCGATTCAATACTTCAACCACGTCCCCGGCGGCTGCAACGTGTTGTGGCTGGATGGCCATGTGTCATTCGTCAAATACGTTTCCAGTTCCGGCCCGTGCGATGACCAGGGCGCGAACAACCCCCTGTTGCCCTCGTTTGGCGCACTCGTGGGTGCCCTTACCAGCGCGAACAACTGATTTCCGTTCCCCAATATATTTTTCTTTCCCCCGGAATGCTGCTCCATTCCGGGGGTTCTTTTATACTATCCGGGAGTAAACGAAAAGACTCCAGAGGCCCCCAGAACATTAAAGGCACAGCGGATGATTGCTTCAAACGAACGGGGTTCTCCGCACTCCATAAGAGTATAGGAGGGGAACCGAATCAACCCGCCGGATTACAGCCGCCAGGGTTCGCGCATGGAACGCGCCGATAGATAATGGTTGGCGTTGTCATCCTTGACAAAGTGTTCGGCTTGCGGATCCCAGTGCAGTTTTCGTTGGGTGCGCATGGCGATGTCGCTCAAATGGCAAAGCGTGTCGGAGCAGACGGCCACTTCGATGGGGCAAATGGTTCGGGCGCGGCTTCGGATGCATTCCAGGAAGTTTTGAACGTGATTGTTGCTTTCATACAGGCGCAGGCTGTTCAGACCCAAGACCGTCTCTGCCAGGGCCGGGGGATGGGAGGTGGTTTGGCCCATGGCCACATGCACCACGCCTTCGTCTCCCTCGAAATGAATGCCTTCGGGGGTTTTCGAGGTGTCGGTATAGACCAGTTTCACGCCATTCGCGTAAGTCATGAGGACGTCCCAGGCAATGGCGCAGTCCCGCATGCCGTCCTTGGGGAATACGCCGGCGCCCTCGATTTCGGTGGGGCCGCTCAATTCAGAGTCATTTCCCCATTGGGCGATGTCCACGTAATGCACGCCATAGCCCGCCACAAATCCGAGGGAATAATCGTAATTGTGCCACCAGTATTGGTTGACAATCCGCTTGGTGTTGAACGGCGCCCAAGGGGCGGGGCCAAGCCACAGTTCGTAGTCAAGCCAGTCCGGGACGGGTTCCGGGGCGAGGTTTTCGGAAGGGATGCTGGGGAGGGATCCCACACGAATGGTATGGAGGCGGCCAATGCGTCCATTGCGGACCAGTTCGCAGCCGAAGCGGAAATTACGTTCAGAACGGTGCTGCGTCCCGAACTGAAACACGTTGCCATGGAGTTGAACAGCATCCCGGAGGGCTCGATTGGCGGCCACACTTAACCCGAGCGGCTTTTCAACATACATATCCTTGCCCGCGCGGGCGGCGGCCAGCGCCATGGGCACATGCCAATGGTCCGGCGCGGCGATTTGCACCGCATCCAGATCGTCCCGCGCGATTAATTCACGGAAATCGCCATAGGCCGCGCAACCAGTGTCCCCGTAGTGCGTGTTAACAAGGTTTTTTGCCTCCTCGCGGCGCCGGGCGTTGACATCGCATACCGCGATGACTTGGGCTTCGGGTTGCCCCAAAAACACCCGCATCACGCCCACCCCTTGGCCTCCCAAACCGATGGTGGCGGTGGTGATCCGGTTGCTGGGCGCGGTGTGTCCATTCAGGCCAAGGGCGGAACCGGGCACAATATAGGGGAAGCCCGTGACAGCAGCGGCTGCCGCCAGGCTTTTCTTTATAAAACCACGCCGCGTGCATCGAGGGTTCATTGGACGTGAAACACCTCTTCCAGGTTGGCCCACCACTCGCCTTCCGCCCGGAAATAAACGGGTTCCTGGCAGGGCTTGCACACCGCCCACCAACGCTGGGTGGTGGGGTCCGCCGCCATTTTATCCATGTCCGCGTTGAAATCCGTGCCGGTGTATTCAAAATAGCTGAACAGGTAGTAGGTGTTTTCGGTTGCCTTGAAGAGATAGATGGAGTAGTTGCGAATATTGCATGCGCCAATCATTTTGAGCACGTCCGGCCACACGGCCGCATGCAGTTTTTTGTACTCCTCCAGCTTTTCCGCCTTCAGGCCGATCACCATCCCGTAACGCTGCACCTTGGGTTCGGCGCATTTTCCCGTGGTACAACAAGACGCGGCCAGCAGTGCGAGCATCACCAGCGCGCCGCAAAAGAGCATGGAGGGCTTGTTCATGGCAAATGACTCCCGTGCCGGTTAGAATTGGCCCTTAAACAAATCAACATTGGCCTTCGTGATGCTGGAACAGGGAATGAGGTACTCCTTCTCCAGTTTTTCGCCTTTCAAATGCTGCACCGCCAGCCGCACGCCGCTACGCCCTTCCTCCTCGGGCTGCTGAAAACTGGTGCCGGCGAGCAGACCGCTCTTTATGGCCTCGATGGCCTCCTGGCTGCCGCCCATGCCCACCACCCGGATGTTTCCACGGCCGGCATCGCGGCACGCTTCCGCCGCCGCAATCGCCTGGGGATCCCCATGAACATACACGCCATGGATAGTGGGGAAGCGGGCCAGGAGCGTCTGCATTTCCGTGACGGCTTTTGCGCGGTCCCCGTCATGCGGGACCCGCGCCAGTAGTTTGACGCCGGGATACTCGGTTAGCACGTCTTGCAGGGCTTTGGACCGGGCAATCTCCGGGGCGGTTCCCAGATGCTGGTGCAGTTCCACAATGTTGCCCTGGCCTTTGATGGCGTCCATCAGGATTCGTGCGGAAATGACCCCGCCCTGATAGGTGTCCGTGCCGGTATAACACACATAATCACACCCTGCGGCAACTTGGCGGTTCACCAGAATGACTGGTATCCCCGCCCGGTTCAGCGCCTGCACTCCCGCCACCAGCGGGTCGCTCTTCATGGGCACGAGACATACTGCATCCACGCCTTTTCCAATCATTTCCTGGATTTGCTGAATCTGGGTCACCGGGTCTTCCTTGGCATTGGCGATGGTCACTTCCGCGCCCAGTTTCTTTCCTTCATCCATCGCGCCCAGGCGCATGTTTTGCCAGTAGGGGTCGTCCAAGGTCATGCAGAAGCCAATTTGCAGTGCGCCGCCCTCTTTCTTTTTCGAACAGCCCATACCGCCCGATGTCAGGCACAACAACACAACCAACGACATTACGAACGTGTGTTTTGAAGTCATTTTAGTCTTTCCATTGCTTTCTCTGGGATTTACTCTTCACGCCATGCTTATGCATTATACAAAAAATTCACGGGCCAATGCCGCCGGGAATAAATCAATCGGATCAGGTCGAAGATGGCGAATGATCGCTTCTTTAGCGTTTTTCAATGCCTCCTTTTCCGTTTCATCCGCCGGGGTGCATCCGGGCAATTCCGGACACCAAATTGCCCAAACGCCTCCTGTTTCGGCGCCTTGTTCGCGCTGGACACGCCATTGCATGCCGGTTTGTCCTCATGGGCAGCTTTTCCGGGCACTGCGGCGCATGGCCGCGTCCACCGTCACCACAATCAAGATAATAACACCCCGGACTATATTTCGGTACTCTTCGGTGATGCCGTATTGACTGAGCAGGTTCTCGATGACGGACAACAGCAATAGCCCGTTGAGGGTATACCAAAGGCTGCCGCTGCCGCCGCCCAATGGGGTGCCGCCCACAATCACGCTGGCAATCACAATCATTTCGAGACCCTGGAAACTTGCCGCTTGGGCCGTGTTCGACATGCCGGTCGAGACCAAGGCCGCCACACCGCAGGTCGTGCCGCACAGGATATAGGCGGCGGCTTTCACGCGCGGCGTGCGGATACCCGCCAGCCAAGAGGCCGTTTCATTGCCTCCCACCGCGTAGAGATAGTGCCCGAACCGGGTATAGCGGAGGGATATCCAAAAACAGACAAAAACAAATATAAAAATAAGAATCGGAACGCTTAACCGATGATCGGACACCCCTAAGCTGATCCTTCCCCAATAAAAGAACCGGAAACTTTTCCCGAGTTCAAGGGGGGTAATAATGGTCTGGCCGCCATGGGTGATGACGAGTGCAATGCCCCGGAAGATAAGCAGGGTGCTGAGGGTGACGACAAAGGGGTTGACACCGCCATAGGCAATCCAGAGGCCGTTTACCGCGCCTAGAAGCGTGCCGGTTATCAGTGCGGCCGCCACGGCAACGGGGATGGCCACCCATGGGCCAAGCGGGGCGCATCCGATGAGCACCATCACCGTGATCACGCTGCACACGGCGGTAATGGAGGCGACGGACAGATCAAAGCCGCCGGCAATCATGACGAGGGTCATGCCGCAGGCAATCACGCCGGTGGCGGCGGCGTTGGTGAGGAGGTTGTCCACTAGATTGCGCCAGGTAAAGAAGGTGTCGGTTTGCAGGGAGGAAAAGACGCACAGCCCAACAAGCAACAGAAAGACGGAGGCGGTTTGGATAGCCTGAAATGAAAATTTTCTGACTGGTTTCACTTCCGTCACGCGGTTGCTCCTTCCATCGGCGATTTTTGTTTTTCACGCCGCGCTTATTTTACTACGGCGGCCCCCATAATACCGAAGATGACATCATTCGCGACAGCGTCAATTTCCACAAAGAACCCGCTTATTTACAAGGTTTCAAACATCATGGCACAAAGACGGTTGTGGGCACCAACCGTTTGCAATGAACTCTTCCATGCCGTGGACCGGATTATTCCCCGTGGACCGCCTGGATTTCCGGCATGCGGGAAAGGGCCGTGGTCAGAATCTCCACAACCAGGTCATTGCGCCGTTTTCCTTCCGCTTTGGCGGCCAAGCTAATGGCCTGATACAAATCGGTGGGCATGGAAACAGTGAGCTTGGTGCTCTCAAACAACGGATGCTGGATATCCGCCAAATAAGGATTCACCAACGGCTCTTCATGCGTGAACAATTCCCCCTGGCTTGATTTGGCCGATTCCAGATAATGCAAATCCTCCACGGGAAAAAAAGCCGCCAACACCTCCACATTGGTTTTCCCCGAGGCAATCAGTTCCTGGATGCGCTTTCTGCCCCCCAGCGCATGAATGTGCCGGGCCAGCGCGGCTTGGGTCAT
>CAYXPO010000364.1:0-5432 GCA_964466925.1 uncultured Nitrospirales bacterium | reverse complement strand
GCCGTTCCCTGTCCTTCACCGGACTCGTTTCTGAGAATGTTCTTGCGCGCCCTGTTGACCCCCAAGCGCGGCACTGTCCGCCCAAGCGGCTTCCCCCATTTCATCACCGAGCGCCGGGGCATTCGTGTGCGCCCAGAACAACTCGCCGCCTACCGCGATGTCTGCGGCTACCCGCAAGATGCCTTCCTGCCCATCCTGTTTCCCTACATCCAAACCGTCGGCATGCAAATGCATATTCTCACCCATAAATCTTTCCCCCTGCGCGCCTTCGGCCTTGTGCATGCGCGCAACCAGGTTACCCAGCACCGCCCTCTTGAAATTGCTGAAACCTTCGACGCCACCTGCCAAGTGCGGCACAGCCGCATCATCAAGAGCGGGCTGGAGTTCGACATGGAAGTGTCCGTAACCGCCGGCGGTACTCTCGTATGGGAAAACATTAGCACGTATCTGTGCCGCGGACGCTTCGGCGAGGCGGATTCCAATGCGCCCAAACCTGCATTGGCCGAGATACCCCCCAACGCTGAAACCGTCGAGTGGTCCGTTCCCAAAGACATGGGCCGCCGCTACGCCCGCATTACCGGCGACTACAACCCCATCCACGTATCCTCCCTCGCCGCGAAACTCTTTGGATTCCCCCGCGCCATTGTTCATGGCCTGTGGTCCGCGGGCGTGTGCGCCGCGCGCCTCCCCGGAGCCCCCCTGACCTATCCCGCGAAATACGACGTCCTCTTCAAAGGCCCGGTATTCCTCGGCAGCACCGTTAAAACCCTCGTTGAGGACTCCGAACACGAATGCCGCTTCGACCTCTACTGCGGCGGCAACCCCCGCCCCTGCCTCTGCGGAGTGATCGCCACCAGCGGGAAATAACGTTCAAGAGCTACTACTACTTGTGTTGCCAAGACCCGTGGATTACAATCCTTCCAGCCTTAGGCCTTTGGAGTCATCCCGGCAATTACCAAATTTTCAATGTGAGAGAGGGCGGTCAAATGTGCAAGCGTATAAGTATTCCCTGTCTTATACTGGCGGCACCGCTACTGTTCGCAATGCCAGGTTGGGCGGATAGCATAACCGTCAACGGAAAAACCTACACGGATGTGCATATCAAGGAATCCGAACAGCGGTACTACTTCCGCGGCCAGGATGGCCATGCAATCAGCGTCAAGAAGTCAGAGGTGAAGCCGGACGATCTGCACCTTCAACAATCAGAACACCGCACCACTGTCCCGGCCACCCTTGACAATAAACCAGAAACTCCTCCTCATGCCAGTTCACGTGGAAAAAAAGATGCCGCACAATCTAAAACCCGTGCGCCACGCGTACTTCTCGATATGAGTCATGAGTTTGGTTTTGAAGCGGGGAATGGAATCTGTGGTGCGGACGGTTATCTTCGTCCTGCAGGCTACATTGTACTAGACTTGGAAAGCGGCTTGCGCGAAACTATTGTGCCCGCGTTTGACGTGCTCGTTTTGTATCACCGAGGCTCTCCCGCCCAGTATTCTGATAAAGAATTAGCGGTGATTAAATCCTTCGTGGAAAGAGGAGGCGGGCTGTTGTTCTATGCCGACGCGGGCAATGTCCCCACCGCCGCCACGTTTCCTCTGAACCGTGTTGCAAGGGAGGTGGGGATTGAGTTCCTGCCTGATGTTGTTGAACATCCCGCCCCGACATCAACACTTGGCATAAGTGAAATGCTCGAAATGAATGCCCGGCGGATCAAAATCCTTGATGGTTTTACGGGCACTACATGGGCGCATGGGGCCAATGGAGAGCCGGTCATCGTTTCCCTGAACTACGGAAAAGGCCGGGTGGCAGCCATCAGTGGCGAGGAGTTCTTTACAAACCCCGCAGGCCGTGCTCCACTCAAGAACCAGATATTTATCCAGCATATCTTCAAGTGGTTGAGTTCCTGGCTCACAGCCGATACCTCTGTCGATGTGGAGTTCATGCAAAAGACCCGAGGTACGCGAATCGATCCGGACCGTGTAATACAAGTGCCCGGGTTTCGTATCCTATATCCGGACCCACTTCCCGCCAACTCGATTGCTTTTCTTCAAGAAAACCTACCGCTCATTTACCAACAGGAGGAGCAATTGTTCGGATATGGAATTAAAGACGAAAAAACAGTGATTGCTTTGATGTGCTGCGGGGCGGGCTGGACCGCGAGCAACAAACTCGTTGGCCTCGGGGTACAAGGGGATGAAATAGTCGTCGCCTCCGTAATGATCCATGAGATCAGCAATTCCCTATGTGTGGAAACGCCTGTCTGGCTCGGTGATGCCGGTTGGTCCGCCTATGTTCAGATAAAAATCAAGACAGCTCTCGGCGGAAAATTTGCCGAAAGCGTGCGGGGCGAATTAGAGAAGCGGATCCAAGATTACCAATCCTGGGAACAGGTCAATGGGCCTTACGATCTGACCAAGGAGACCAATCACCACATTGGTGGCGGGAAAGTCATGGCCATCCTGTCGGCACTTGAACAGAAGTATGGCAAAGATGTTATGAAGCGATACTTTGCTGCGGCAAAGCAGTGGAAAGATCACGCGGACGTTAAAAACACCCCCATTGTAGATCGTGTCGTTTTCTACTTTAGCAAAGCCACCGGTGAAGACCAGATACCCTTCTTTCGCTCCTTTGGCCTCGATGCCAAACCCATCCTTATCTCAGAAAAATAGGGACGGCTACCATGATTTGCAGACGACTGACGCTTCATAGACGGCGAAGCTTTTGATGACCGGTTCGTCCGCTGATTCGGAGACAACCAGACGCAGGCCTTCCACTTCTGTTGCATCCATTACGTCTATTTTCTTGTGGCCGATTGAACGGCCTTCCCCCCGTCTTTTCCACACGCCGTTTTGGAGGGCTTCAAGGGTGTAGGCGCGCATGATATGGCCGTACCGGATGTCTTCCATGGTCACGTGATGATTGACGCGGGCGGGGTGATCAAACCGCAATTCCAGCGTCTTTCCACGGCCCGAGGCCTCGCCTTTTCTGTTTTCCAGAGTTCCTGTTTTCCAGATTCCAGATTCCAGCGACTTGCCCTTCTCCATGATTTCCGCGATAATCTTGCTTTCGCCGGTGGTATTCACTCCGGCGAGATGAAATTTGCCGTGACAAAGGAAAGGTTGGTACAAATGACGAAGTATGCTTCCGTGGTTCTTTTCCTGGCGCTCCTGGCCGGGTTGTCGTATGCCGCTGATTCACCGCAGTTCCGCGGGGCCAACCGTACCGGCATCTTTGAGGAAACGGGCCTGATGAAAGCCTGGCCGGAAAACGGTCCGCCGAAGCTCTGGTCGGCCACGGGGTTTGGCGTGGGGTATTCTTCCGTGCTGGTCAACAAGGGCCGCATCTACGTCACCGGTACCCTGGAGGAACAGGATAGTTTTGTGTTCGTTCTTGATGGGGACGGCAAACTCCTTGAAAAGATTCCCTATGGCAAGGAGACCTCGGCAACGTCGGCGCCGGGCGCGCGGTGTACCCCGACCATTGACGGAGACCGGATGTATCTGTTGTCCGGGCTTGGGGTCATAAACTGCATCGATCTGACGGCAAAGCAAACGGTGTGGCAGGTGAACATTCTGGATCGGTTTAAGGGGCCCAACAACGAATGGCACTTGGCCGAGGCGCTGCTGATTGATGGCGACCATGTGATCTGCACACCGGGCGGACCCGATGCCGTTATGGCGGCGCTGGACAAAAAGACGGGCGATACGGTGTGGGTCACGAAAGGCATGAACGATATGGCGTCGTATGTGGCGCCGTTGCTCGTGAACCATAACGGGCGGCGCATCCTGCTCACGGAAACCTCTAAGTTCCTCATTTGCGTGGATGCGGACAGCGGCGCACTGCTGTGGAAGCATGAGCACCAAACCCAATACGACATTCACGCCGTGACCCCCATTTACAACGACGGCTGTGTGTATTATGTGGGCGGTTACAAGTCCGGCGGCGGCCTGTTAAAACTGTCAGAAGACGCCTCCGCCTATACCGTCCTCTGGCTCGACACCCAGCTCGACTGCCAACACCACGGCGTCGTGCTCGTCGACGGTTATCTGTACGGAACCTCCCATCATCGCGGGGGCGGGCAAATGGTGTGCCTCGAATGGGCCACCGGCAAAGTGATGTGGACCAGCAAGGAAATCACCCAGGGCGTGGTGGAATATGCCGACGGCATGCTCTACACCTACGAAGGCGCCAAGGCCGGCGTCGTGAGCCTCGTGAAACCGTCCCCCGCCGGACTCGACCGTACCGGCAAATTCACCGTCACCGAAGGCACCCGGGAACACTGGGCCCATCCCACCATCGCCAACGGCCGCCTCTATATCCGCCACGGCGATGCCCTCGTCTGCTACGACATCGCGCAGAAGTAACCGGGGAAGATGGCTGGCGGGTTACGCCTCGCTTCACCCACCCGGTTGATGGTATTTAGGCATGGAGGGTGGTGAAGTGATTGGCGGCGCGGGCGAGGGCGTGGTGTTCGGGAAGGGTGAGGGAGGGGTCGCGGGTGAGGATTTCCTGGGCGTCGCGGCGGGCGTGGCCGAGGAGGCGGACGTCGCGGATGAGGTCGGCGGCGCGGAGGTCGCTGAGTCCGGCCTGGCGTACGCCGTAGAATTCGCCGGGACCGCGCATGAGGAGGTCTTGTTCGGCGATATCGAAGCCGCTGGTGTGTTCGCAGAGGATATCGAGGCGCTGTTTCCCTTCCTGGGTGCGGGGCGCGCCGGTGAGGAAGCAGTAGGACTGCTCGGCACCGCGCCCGACGCGTCCGCGCAATTGATGGAGCTGGGTAAGGCCGAATTGTCCGGCGTTCTCGATAATCATGGTGGTGGCGGTGGCCACGTCAATGCCGACTTCAATCACGGTGGTGCTGAAGAGCACGTCGAGTTGCCGCGCTTTGAAGGCGTGCATGATGGCATCCTTCTCGGAGGCGTCGAGGCGGCCATGGAGCAGTTCCATGCGAAGTCCGGCGAGGGGTCCGGCGGCCATGTCTTCGTAGTGGCGGAGGACGGGCGTCAGGTCTTCGCGTTTCTCGGATTCCTCGATGAGCGGGCACACGATATAGGTTTGGAACCCGGCGGCGGCTTGTTTGCGGACGTATTCGTACAATTCGGGCAGTTTTCCCTCGGTAATACGGCGCGTTTTCACGGGAAGCCGTCCGGGGGGGAGTTCATCTATGACCGTGATGTCCATGCCGCCGTACACGGTGATGGCCAGCGTGCGGGGGATGGGGGTGGCGGTCATGTGGAGGACATCGGGCTGTACGCCTTTTTCGACGAGCCGTGCACGCTGCATCACGCCGAAGCGGTGTTGTTCGTCCACGATGACCAGGCCCAACCGGTGAAAGACGGTCGCCTCCTGGATCAACGTGTGCGTGCCGGTCACGACATGGACCGTTCCGTCCGCGATGCGTTCGCGCACTGCGCGGGTGTTGCGTTGCG
>CAYXPO010000363.1:4992-5444 GCA_964466925.1 uncultured Nitrospirales bacterium | reverse complement strand
TTCATGCCCTTTACGATGATGTCGGTTAACAACGCGCCCGCACGGCCCACAAAGGGGAACCCCTGGCGGTCTTCTTCCGCGCCCGGCGCTTCTCCCACAAACACCAATTCCGCCCTCGGGTTGCCCACGCCAAACACGGTGTTCCGCCGTGTGGCGCTCAACCCGCATTGCGCGCACTGGCGCACTTCCGCGTCAATCGCCGCCAGTTCGGGGATCAACTCCTGAGAGGGGGCGGCGGACACAGGTTTCCCTTCCGGCTCCGGCTCCGGCGCGATGGCCGGCGGCGCATACACCGCAGGCGCTTCCCGAACCGATTGCAGCCATTCCGCCACCTCCGGCGAAAGCGTAACCATCCCTTTCGCGGTCTTGGCTTCCTGTTTCACCAGCGCCGCCACTTCCCGGACGATTTCTTGGACATTATTCGCCTTGGGCACTATCACTACCTCCAATTC
>CAYXPO010000363.1:0-4982 GCA_964466925.1 uncultured Nitrospirales bacterium | reverse complement strand
TAGCAAAAGCGCGGCCATGGAGACGAGAAGGCATATTGAAGATGAAAATGCGTTGAGCGCAGCCAGTTTCCACCTGTTTGTCCCCTTGATCCCGTTCATCACCGGTTTCCCAGAATTTTCATTTTGTCCCCAGGACCTGAAACAACCCGAAGAACCCTGAATGGGCCGGCGGGGCATAGCCGCAACCGAAGAAGAATCGGAAGGGGATGTGCTTGGCCTCTTTTTTCAAGATTGAATGAACCGGGGATATTTACGGATGGACGTATGCGGATTCGCACCGGCCGCATGGATAGGGAACGGCCATTTGTGAAATGGATGCCCCCTGCGTTTGATTGGTATTATCGTATGGGACTCAATTGAGAAATTCGGGGATGAGCATGCCGGCGGTGACCAGACGCGCCCTGGCGCCATCGGCCCCGGTCAATTTGACGAAATACTCCTCGCCGGGCCGTATTTCATAGACATGCGACCATTGTTTCCCCTTGACGTATTCGAATACGAGGGGTTTTGTTTCCCCCTGGTTGATTTCAAATTTCAGGTTGGGGTTTTCGGTTTCACAGTAGATGGAGAACTGTGTTTGCCCGGCGCGTTTGTCGAGCCAGGGGGAGCCGGTGGATTTCCATTTCACTTTGTGCACAATGGGCACGGTTTCTCCCGGCACGGGATAATTACCCGGCGTGGGATTGGCTTGCTGCTCCTTGGAATACCGCATGATCGAGGGAATCTCGGTCAGCGGATTAAACACCGAGCCGAGTTGGACGGACTCCGAAAGGTCGAAAAGGGCCAGCGCGGCTATCAGCACCAGGACCAGGTGCAGCGCCCACACATTGAGGGCGCGCAGCCAGCCGATGCCGAAAGCGCCCGCGATGATGACCAGCCCGATAATGGGCGGCAGAATAAAGGTGAGGTTGAACAGATTGGCGGGCAGCCAACTGCATACATACGCGAAGCTGGCCATCAGCAGCCCGGTCAGCACCACCAAGGGCGGCGGCACGGGACGGTCGGATTTAACGAGCAGGAGGGAGAGGGCCAACACGGCGGGCCAAATGAAGAGCATGCCCAGCCCGGTGAGCACGCGGCTTACCGCCAGATTGGAGTCGTAGAGATCCCCCAAGGTGCTGATGAACACCCCGTCCGTGCTGCGGAAGATGAGCAGTTTCATCGAGAGATAAAGCGACAAGGCCAGCAGGGCCACCACCACCCCGCCCGCGGCCATGCTGAAGCTTTCCGCGGTGAGCACCGGCGGGCGGTGTTCCTCGATGCCGGAGGAGGATTTCGGGGTGTGGCGTTCGTGGAACAACTGCGCGTGGCATTGCCAGCACCGGTCGAATTCATCGCTGTTTTGCGCCCCGCAATTGGGGCAGATGCGGCCCGGGCTTAAATCAATGCCGCTGTCGCTGTCGGTCAGGTGCAGGTCCTGTTCCCGGGGTTGTTCGCGTTTTTCTTTCAGCCGTTGCACGGCGTTCGACGCGATGGGGTGTTTGGAATCGAGCCGGTTGATTTCCTCCCAGGCCACGATGGCTTCTTCGCGTTTTCCGGCGACCTCGAGCACGCGGGCGTATTGCTCGCGGATGCCGATTTCCTGCGGCCAGGTCTTGATGGCTTCTTCCAATTCCGCGATGGCTTCCTCATACCGGCCGAGGCGGTAGTAGGTGGCGGAGAGATAGCGGACGACGTTCAGCTTGCGCTGCCACTCGTTCTTCAGGACTTGCAGGTGTTCGAGCGCCAGCCGGTATTCCCATGCCGCGTAGAGTTGTTTCGCCAACTTCCAGCGTTGCTCATAGTCATCCGGATGTTCTTCAACGTAATGCGCCAGATCCCACATTTCCGCCATGATGCAAATGCCTCTTCAGTGCGTCTTTGCCCTTCGCGCGCGTTCCGCGCGGAACGGTGGACGTTATTTCCGCTTCCGTTTTTCTTTCCGTTCAATTTTGCGGCGTGCATTATGCTTCTTCATCCGCCGCCGGTGCAGCAAATTGTTTACCAGGGTCGAAACCAAACCCGACACAATGGCGGCGGAAAACACGCCCACGCCGATTCGGGTCATCATGCCCGCCGTATTGTACGTTAACGCGCGGGTGCAAAGATAGCCCGGATAGATGAGCGCCGCGAACAACGTCAACCAGAATATCCATCCCACCGCTTCTTGGTCAAGCCAATTCTTCATGCTCCCAAAACTTCCTGTGTTTCCCCGGCCCGCGCCGGGATGACCATACGGAACGAAGCACCGCCGCCCGGCGCCCCGGAAACCACGATATCGCCGCCATGCTCCCGGGCGATTTTCCGGGTTACGGCAAGCCCCAGGCCCGTGCCCTGGGACCCTTTTGTTGAGAAAAACGGGTCGAATATGCGTTCCCGGTGCGTTTCGGGCACCCCGGGGCCGTTGTCTTCAACGCAAATCTCCAACCGTGCGTCTTCCAGCGTGCGCGCCGTGATGGCGATGCGCCCGTGGTCCTCGGGAACGGCTTCCGCGGCGTTGATGAGCACATTGAGCAAGCACCGGTACAAGGCTTCCGGATCCACCCAGACCGTCCCCGTGGCGCAGGAGGTGTCCACGGCAATCTCGATATTTTTCCGGGCAAACAGCTCCGAGAAGGTTTCCCGGGCTTCGGCGATGAGCGAGGCCGCCGTGCACTCTTCCCGCAGGGGGGTGCGGGTTTTGGAGAACGAAAGCATGTCCTGCACGAAATTCGAGACCCGCTTGGTGCTGCGCTTGAAGACCGGCCACGTGCGCTGGAGCACCTCCAGATTGCCGTTTTGCAGCCCCATGTCAATCAGGTCCGCGCTGCTGCTCAACCCGGTCACGATATTCTTGGTATGATGCGACAGTGTGGTGATGGCCTGCCCGATGGCCGCAAAGCGTTCGTTCCGGATGTGTTCCTCAATCAGCCGGGCATTGGTGACCACGCTGGCGGCTATCGAGGAAAACATTTCCATCACCCGCAGGTCCAGCGGCGAGAAGGTTTCCTCGCCGATCTTGTTCACCACTTCGAGCACGCCGATAAGCTGGTCGCGGTCAATCATGGGCACGGCCAGCAGGTTTCGGGTCTGAAATTGGATGGCGGAGTCCACGCCCGGAAAAAACCGGGAATCCTTCCGCACGTCCGCCACCACAATCGAGGCGCGGCTTTGGGCGGTCATCCCGGCGATGCCCTGGCCCAGTTTCAGGCGCACACTGCGCTTCAGCGCCTCCTGATCCCCGCTTTCGCCCAAGGCCACGCGGAAATACAATTCATCGGTTTCGGGATCGTACAGCATGAGCGAGGACGCTTCGGCGCGGGCGACATGGCGGCTTTCTTCCGTGATGCGGGCCAGCAGCGTCTCCAGGTCGGTCAAGGCCGCCACCAGCCGGTGCACCCGGTAGAGCGCGCCGACAATGCGCTGCAGTTCCTCGACGGACTGCTCGCCCGTGGGCGGGATTATGTCGTCTGCATCCGTGTTCATGTCAACCCTGATTCCGGGGATGTTGGTCCAGATAGCCTTCCACGGCCGGAAGTGCATGATAAAAGACATCGGCAACCGCCTGCAAACTGGCCGCCGACACCTTGTCCAGAGTGTCCCGCGCGGTGTGCCAATTCTGCTTGTGTTCCAGCACGGAACCGCCGTAACTGAAGTCAATCAGCAACAGCGAGGGGATGCCCGCTTGGCGAAAGGGGAAATCATCGTCCTGTATGTCGCGGGCGAGGGTGCCGAAGTGCCGTTGATATCCAAGGCGGCGCGCCGTGTCCCAAAAAATGTCCTGCAGCCACCCGGCTGCGTTGCCGTCCTTCAAAATCCCCAAATAGGTGTCGCCAATCATGTCCACATTGATCATGGCACGGATTTTAGCCAGTTCACCAGTGCCCTGAAGGTGTTTGACAAACGCGCGGCTTCCATACAGCCCATCCGTGTCCGACCATGCTCCAAACGCCTCCTCCCCGTCAAACCACGCCAGCCAGAGCGTGCGGCCCACGCGGCGCGGCCCCAGTGCCCGCGCCATTTCCAGCATCCACGCCGTTGTTGAACCGCCGTCATTCGCCCCCAGGAACGTGAAATCCTTGAAGTATTTCGTGTCGTAATGATTGCCGAGCAGAATCACTTCCGAACGCGTACCCTCGATCACCGCCACCAGATTCACCATGGACCGCTTGCCCAGCGGCATGTCCGCCTCGAAGGCCTGCTCGAAACAGCGAATCCCCTTCATGGCCAGTTCGTGCTTGAGAAATTCACGCAGTTTCCCCGATTCCGCCGACCCCGCCGGGCGCGGTCCAAACCCGGTAATGGCCTCCAAATCCTTGAACGCACGCTGCGCATCAAACGGTGAATACTTCTGCTGGAGAACCACCCGCTCCAGTTCATTCGGCTTCAACGTCCTGTTGAGCACGAACGACGTGAGCCACAAGAATAAAAACGTCAAAATGCCCAGAATCAGGATGAATTTCATAGATGCATTTCCACCGGTGTCCATGCGCCCATCTTATATGCCGGACCGCCAAAAGGTCAATCGTTGCATCTTGGACCAGCGCGCGCTATACTTTCATCCCTGCGGCGTCCCAACCGGAAGGAAAGGAGGAAGGAACCATCGGGCGCACGTAACGGTCTCAGGCCAAGGGAAGACGGTGCAAGTCCGTCGCAGTCGCGCTGCTGTGACCGGGGACGAAACCCGCGAAGCAAACCACTGTCCACAGAGGACGGGAAGGCGTGGGGAGTAGGGTGATCCGGAAGCCAGAAGACCTGTCTGACATCGTGTATTCACTGTTGCAATTTCGCGGAAAAGTTGCTGCGGGAGGTGTGATTTTCCTGCCTGCTTTTCCCCTGACAAATGGTAAAAAACGATACGACAACCATGAAGGGGATACGTATGAATACCGTATTCAGAATGATGATAGTGTTGAGTGTTTTTTCCGGCGCGGCATCCGCCGCCGATTTCTCCGTGTATGACCGCTTTCCCACCACCGCCCGCTACAATGTCGTGGGCACGGCCCTGCCCGACGGGCGGCTGC
>CAYXPO010000362.1:0-5446 GCA_964466925.1 uncultured Nitrospirales bacterium | reverse complement strand
CTGAACAACGCCGAATTCACCAAGTGCAGCACCTTCGAACTCATGGCCGCGTCGCGGGCTATCAGTTCGCCCACATGCGTCACGGAAGGCTCCGGCTGCTCGAGCGCCCGGACAATGTCCTCGTAGAAGCGGGTCACACTCGGCAGGGTCTTTATCTGGGCCACAATGCGTTTCAGGCGTTTGTTGGTCAGGAGCGCGCCAAGCGAAGCCGCCCGGCCCAGGGTGAGCACCAGTTCGTCGGGCGAACACGGCTTCACCAGGAACTGGTGCATCTGACTGACCGCCCGCAAGGTCACCCCCGGATCGGAATATCCGGAAAGCGCAATCCGCACCGTCTCCGGCGAACGCTGCCGCACTTCCTGAAGCAGAATGGAACCATCCATGTCCGGCATGCGCAAGTCGGCGACGATGATGTCGAAAAATACCGCGTCCACGGCGCGCAAAGCCTCGTGCGGATTGGAAACAAACACCATCTCCCAATACCCCGTCATGGAGTGCAGCATCCGCCGCAGGCCGTTGAGAACATTCGGCTCATCGTCCACAAACAATATTCGAATCATGTTGCCTTCCCCCCCCGGTGCCCCTCCTCGGATTCCTTGTCCTCCAGACGCAGGGGAAGGCGCACGATAAACGTGGTTCCCCGTCCGGTTTCGGTTTCAAAGGTCAATGTTCCCCCGTGTTTGTCCACCACCACCGCATGACATATGGAAAGGCCCTGGCCGGTGCCTTTACCCACCGCTTTGGTCGAGAAAAAGAGATCAAACACCCGTCCGCGAATATCCTCGGGAATGCCCGTGCCCGTATCCGCCACCCGGATTTCCACCCAGTCCCGTTGCTGTTGGGTGCTCACCGTGATCCGCCCTTTCGATTCCGCGGCCTCCGCCTGTTTACCGGAGGGATGCACCACGTCCGCTATGGCGTGGGCGGCGTTCACGATAAGGTTTAACAAGACTTGGTTGATTTCGCCGGGGAAACACGGCACCAGAGGCAGCTCCGGATCAAGATGGGTTTCCATCTCCGCCACATACTTCCATTCATTCCGTGTCACCGTGATCGTGCCGAGGATGGCCTGGTTCAAATCCATCATTTTCCGTTCGGTAATGGCGACATGCGTGAACTGCCGCATTGCACGGATTATTTCCGTGACTCGGTGGATGCCCTCCAGGGATTGTTTGAAGGCCAAGGGCACCTCGTCGCGCAGATAGGGCAAGTCCGCCAAGGCAATCCGTTGTTCGAGCTCCTCCCAAAGGGCGGGCGTTATCGCCGTCTGGCGCGCCTTGTCCAGCAGCTCGGCGCTCGCTTCCGCCACCGCGAAATAGGCCGCGAAACTATCCTGCAAAAAGCGGATGTTGTCGCCGATATACTGGGTGGGGGTGTTGATTTCATGCGCGATGCCCGCGGCCAGTTGCCCAATCGCCTTCATGTTCTCCGCCTGAAATACCTGCGCCTCCAACTGCTTGCGCTCCGTAATGTCATTCAGGATGAACAATATGTAATGGACATCATAGTCTTCTCCCAGCACCGGCGTGGCGCGCAGAAAGGCGGTAAATTCCCGTTTGGCCTTGGACAGCATCCGCACCTCCCCCTGCCACTGCCCCCCGAGGGACACCGAACGGAAAATTTCGGCCCCCTGCAGGGAATCCACAAAGGCCGTTTCAAACCGAACCTCATGCAGGCGATCCCCGGTATAGCCAAAAAGCAAACCGAACGCGGCATTCAGATAGGTGGCCGCGCCATCCGGGCGGGTAATCAACACCGAAGAGCCGCAGTCATCCAATGCTTCCCGGATGACGGGCAATTGCTCTTCCGTCTCTTTGCGGGAGGTGATGTCACGGAACACCACCAGCACGCACCAGTGCCGCTGACGGCAAATTTTCTTGCCCGCCGCCTCGAGCCATAAAAGGCAGCCGTTCTTATCCCGTGCGCGGCATTCAAACGGCCCGTGATCAAACGAGAATTCGTCCAGCAACATGGGGGAAAATGTTCTCTCGGCATCCTCCTCCACCCCCAAGTCCTCCACGCACAATGCCTTGAATTCCTCCAGCGAATAACCCAATATCCGCTGCGCCTCCTCATTCGCATCCAAAACCGCCCCGGATTTCGCGTCAAAGAAAAGCGCCGCCATCGGCAGGTAATCCAAGAAAATGCCCCCCGCCTCCTCCAGCACTTCCGGATCCCGGGGATCCACCGGCATCGTCCCATAGCAACGCAAAGAATGATTGTCATCACCATCAGTAATCGGATGTATTCGTGCATTCGAGCCGGACATTGACACATCCCTTCATCATTCCCACAGCGATTATCCGGGAGCATCCATGATTTGTCAAGAAAAAGAGTTGTTAAATCCCGGTTTTTCACCATATTTCGCAAAGCAGCCCGTTATTCCGCAGGAAATTCTCAGATTTAATGCGTTTAACCCTTGTGTGATCCCCCCGGCCAAAAGCATCACCGTTCAGCGCAGGGACGCATGTGTGCCACTTTTTTGAGTGCCCCGTTCGTTGCGTGGTAGCATACTTCTTCTTATCCGGCGAACAGCAGGAACCATGCATCACAGATTTTCTCACATATCCTTCGACGACCCGGAGCAGGCCGGTCAATGCCTTGTTTCGTTATTGGATCAGGCTCCGCCGGCGCTCGTGGACGTGCTGCAGGATGCCGTGGCCTCCTCCTCGAACCCGGACCGCGTGGTGCTCGGGTTGCACCGGTATCTCGAAAACTGCCTGTCGCCTTACGTTGAACGCAACCGTATGGCTTCCAGCCCCAAGTACCTGCATCTGCTGGCGACGCTATTCGCCCAAAGTTATTTCCTTAGCGATCTCATTTTCCGCTATCCCGCCTATGTTTCCTGGCTGTGGTCGGAAGCGGACTTGAACGCGGTGCGCCCAAAAGACGACATGCTGGCGGAACTCTTGAAGACTCTGGAGGCCGCGGACTCTTTTGAAGAATGCTGCCGTGCCATGCGGCGGTTCCGTCAACGCGAAATCCTGCGCATCGCGGCGCGCGACATTGTGGAATATGCGCCGCTCGCCTCCATCACGGAGGACCTCTCGAACCTGGCCGATGCCACGCTGGAGGCGGCCATTCACGCCGCCGGCAGGGAGCTCCGCGCGCGGTTCGGCATTCCCATGGACAGCCAAGGGGAGGCTTCTTTTGTCATCATGGCGATGGGCAAGCTGGGCGGGCGTGAACTCAATTTCAGTTCGGACGTTGATTTGCTGTTTTTTTATTCGGAAGACGGCGAAACCACCGGCGGAACATCCGGCGCCGTCACCAACGAGGAATATTTCAAAAGACTGGGGGAACGGATCATCAAGGCGATGTCGGAGCAGACGGCGGAAGGGTTTATTTTCCGGGTGGACATGCGGCTGCGCCCCTTCGGGCGCATGGGCCCCCTCGCGGTCAGTCTGGACAGCGCGGTGCATTATTTCACGGATTACGGGCGGGCATGGGAACGGCAGGCCCTGATCAAGACGCGCCCGTGCGCGGGAAACCACGCGCTGGGCGAAGCCTTCATCGCGCGCATGCGCAGTTTCGTGTTTCCGAAATACTTCGATGACGAAACGCTCGAGGATATCCGGCAGGTCAAGCAGCAGGCGGAATCGAGCCTGGCGGCGCCGGGCCAGACGGAACGGGAGGTTAAACTGGGGCGGGGCGGCATCCGTGACATCGAGTTCACGGTGCAAATGCTCCAGTTGCTCAACGGCGGCCAGTTTCCCCATCTGCGCGTCACCAACACCCTCCACGCCATCGAGGCCCTGGGCGAACACGGCTGCCTCGGCGCGTTTGATGCGGCGGCGCTGGCCAGCAATTACGCCTTTCTGCGCCAGATTGAACACCGCCTCCAAATCGAAGACGGGCGTCAATGCCATGAACTCCCCGAAGAACCGGCAAAACGCGATGAGTTCGCCCGGCGCCTCGGGTACGCGGATGGCGAGGCGTTTATGCGGGTCTACCGCGACCGGACCCAGGAAACACGCCGCATCCTCGAGCAGTTCCTGGCCACAAAAGGTTCCGGGACGCTGTGGGTGGGTGACCTGCTCAATCCGCGCTCGAAAGGCGACGCCGGACTCAAGAAACTGGAAGAGATCGGATTTCGCGATCCCCGGCAAGCCCGTGAAGAACTGGTATTGCTGGCCACCGGTTCGGAGGTCCGCCCCTTCACCCGGCATGTGCATCAGTTGTTTTCGGAAATTGCCCCCGGGCTGCTGGACGCCCTCGCCCGCACCGCCCGCCCGGATGAAACCCTCATCCAGCTCGGACACATCCTCACCCGGTTGAGCGCGCCGTCCACCCTCTACGAAATCATCCGGGCCAATCCCAACCTGAACCAGTTTCTCGTCACGCTGGCCGCCAACAGCGAATTCCTCTGCTCCATACTCGTGCGGGAACCCGGTTTGCTCGACACCCTGGGAAGCCCCGAAGCCCTTGACACACCGCCCACGCGCGAAGCCCTGGAAACGGAGCTTTCCTGGCTGAACAGCGCCTATGAATCCGAGGCCGCGCTGTACCGGCTGCGCGACGGCGTCTTGCTCCGTGTCGCCATGCGTGAATTGTTGCGCGGAATTTCCGTGGCGGAGGTGGGCGATGAACTCACGCTGCTGGCGGAGGTCATCCTCGCGGAAGCCCTGCACCGGGCACGCGAAAAAACAAGGCAGCGCTTTGGCGATGCGGAGGCGCCGTTCGCCATCTTGGGCCTGGGCAAACTGGGCGGGAGGGAAATGGGCTACGGCAGCGATCTCGACCTCATCTTCGTCTACGGCGCCGGGGCCGTTATTGATTCCGGCATGTCGCCCACCGAATATTTTGCGGATGTGGCCGCCCAAACCATCAAGACCCTCAAGGAATCCACCCGCTATGGCATCCTGTATCCCATTGATGCGCGCCTGCGGCCCGACGGCAACAAAGGCATTCTCGCCATTGAAGCGCCACACCTCGAGGACTATTACCAGAACCATGCCCAGGTGTGGGAGCGCTATGCCCTGATGAAAGTCCGGGCGGTCGCGGGCGATCCGGAATTTTCCGCCCGGATTGAAGCCACCGCCAAAAACATCGCCTTTTCCACGCCCCTGGACCGCGCCACCCTCGAACGCATCAACGCCCTCCGCCAAAAAGCACATGAACACGCCTCCCCCCTCGATCTCAAAAAGCGCGAAGGCGGTATCGCGGAGGTCGAGTTGATCGTGCGCTGCTGGCAATTGCAGCATGCCGCAAAATATCCCTCCCTAAAACGGGGCGGGGTATTCGGCGCCTTGGACATTCTGCGAAAGGAAGGGCTGGCCCCGCCGGACCAATGCGATACGCTGGCGGAGGCCTACCGCGTGTTCCGTTCCATCCTCAATCGAATCCGGATGATGCACGGCAACCAGACCTCCTCCATGCCCGAGCCGCCCGAAGCCCGCGCCGACCTCGCCACCCGCCTGGGCATGAAACCGGATTTGCTCGGCGT